>CAYHWL010000041.1:0-12183 GCA_964359785.1 uncultured Methanosarcinales archaeon
GACTGTGGAGTGGACCAGACGTAGGTATATCCCCAAATTCGAGCGTTATGAGGTCAGACGTTCAAGGATCCATGCTCACAATCCTGCGTGCATCGATGCAAAGCCAGGAGATCGTGTTGAGCTGGGAGAGACCCGCAAGCTTTCAAAGACAAAATCATTTGTCATCACGAAAAAGACAGGCACTGCGCTTGAGGAGCTTGAGAAAGTCGGAAAGCGTTACGAGGCCGTCGGCAAGAAGAAAGAGGATGAGTCACAATGAAAGGTGTAAAGGCGCGCATTACCAGAGGATTGCCTCTTTGTGCTGTGCTTGAGGCCTCTGACAATTCAGGGGCAAAGCAGGTGAAACTGATTTCAGTCACAAAGTACAAGGGAGTCCATGGAAGGAAACCTTCAGCTGGCGTAGGCGATCTTTGCTACGGCTCTGTCGTGAAAGGCAAGCCTGATATCCGTAAGACTGTCGTTCCTGTCATCATCGTCCGTCAGAAGCGTGCGTATCGCCGTGCGGATGGGATGAGGATATGCTTCGAAGATAATGCTTGTGTCGTCTTGAAAGACGAGCAGGGCAACCCAAAAGGGACTATTTTCAAAGGGCCTATGGCTAAAGAGGTCGCTGACCGCTGGCCGCTAGTGTCAAAAATCGCGAGGATGATCATATGATTAAGTGGAGCGCATTTTGGGGATCGTCAAAGGATCCATCTAAACAGCGTAAGTTTAGATACAATGCTCCAAAGCACGTCCGTGCTAGGTTCATGTCCGCTCATCTATCAAAGGAGTTGCGCGCGCAGCACAAGACCAGGTCGATGGAGTTGCGTGTCGGTGACACCGTGAAGGTTTTACGCGGCTCTCACAAGGGTAAGTCGGGAGAGATCTCGATGATGGACATGAAGAATTACAAGGTCCAGGTCGCAGGCGTAGAATCCACTAAGCGAGATGGTTCCAAATCATTCATTCCGCAGGATCCAAGCAATCTGCTGATAACATCATTAAAATCTGACAAGAGGAGATTCGCACAATGAAACACATAAAGCGTTTGGCCGCGCCCAAGAGTTGGGCGATAGCTCGTAAGGATGAGGTGTACCTAGCTGCGCCTCTTCCAGGTAAGCACACCGTTCAAAGAGGAATGGCCGCAGCAGTTGTGCTCAAAGAGCTTATCCCTTTGGCAAAGACGACAGGCGAAGTTCGCAAGATGTTGCGCGCAAAGGATGTCCTTGTCGACGGCAAGAAAATCAAGGAGTATAAGCATTCGATTGGCCTTATGGATGTAGTGTCTATTCCTGAGATCAAGGAGCATTTCCGTATCCTGTTGGATTCCCATGGGAGATTGTTCGCTCACAAGATCACTGATAAAGAATCAAGCATCAAGCCTCTAAAGATAGTCGGCAAACGCGCGGATTCCAAGAGCAAGTTCCAGATCACCCTCTCGGATGGTCGCAACTTGCTTGTGAACGATAATTCTTACAAGGTTGGCGATACGCTGGTCTTGGAGGTCCCATCTCAGAAGATACTTGAGCATGTCCCTCTCGCGAAGGGAGTCCAAGTCTATCTTATGGGTGGAAAGCACGTCGCGCAGAAAGGTTCAGTGGAACATGTTGAAGGCGCGGATGTGACATACAAATCAAACAAAGGAGAGAGCACTACGACGCTAAAAGTCTATTGTCTTGGACTTGGTAAGAGTGCAGTAATTACGCTACCATGAAATCAATGCAAACCAGTGTGCGGATCGAGAAGATCACCCTTAATGTGGGTGCAGGCAAGGAGCAGTCCCGTCTTGATAAGGGATTCTTGTTGCTCAAGGAATTGACTGGTGTGACACCTGTCAAGACCGTGACCCAGAAGCGTATCCCGACTTGGGGATTGCGTCCTGGTCTTCCTATCGGCGCAAAGGTCACCCTCCGTGGCGAGGAAGCTA
The DNA here is from genome assembly GCA_964359785.1 of uncultured Methanosarcinales archaeon. Classification (GTDB taxonomy): domain Archaea; phylum Nanobdellota; class Nanobdellia; order Woesearchaeales; family JAGWAF01; genus JACQSU01. The sequence goes on from CAYHWL010000041.1 coordinate 1,910, forward strand.
AAAAGATGGTCAGACGTCTTTTGCATGCCAAGGACAACAAGCTCAAATCGACGAATTTCGATAACAATGGCAATGTCGCTTTTGGTGTGCACGAGTATATCGACATCGAAGCTGCCAAATATAATCCTCAGATTGGTATAATGGGACTTGAGGTCGCAGTGACTCTCGAGAAGCCAGGGTATCATATCAAGCGCAGGAAGATAAAGACTGGCGTTGTAGGAAAACGCCAGCGTGTTTCAAAAGAGGAGGCGCAAGGGTTTATGAAAGAGACCTTTGCCGTCTTGGTGGAGTAGGTGAGCTAAAGATGACGACTAGTGATTATCGCAAGGCATTCAAGCAGCTTAAGGCTAAGCCTAATATCATGGCTAAGTACATCAAGCATAACGCCCCTAAAGCGCGTACTACCGGGATGGCCTTGCACCATTGTCGTAGATGCTATCGTGTGGGGGGCCACATCGGCAAGTACAAGTTAGATTTGTGTCGTCACTGTTTCCGTGAGATTGCCCTCAAATTGGGTTTCAAAAAATACAGCTAGGTGAAAAAAATGTTAAACGATCCACTCGCAAATGCATTGTCCAACATCCTCAACCACGAGCAGTTGGGCAGGAAAGACTGCGTGATCCATCCTGCAAGCTCCTTGCTAAAGCGTGTTCTCACCGCGCTCTCAAAGCATCGTTATCTCGGCGCATTCGACGAGATGACTCCTGCCAAAGGAGGATATCTAAAGATCAATTTGCTTGGCTCCATAAATGCTATTGGGGTCATCAAACCAAGATTCGCTGTCAGCGTCGATGAATTCGAGAAGTTCGAGAAGAGGTTCTTGCCCGCTCAAGACATGGGCATCATCCTGGTCTCTACTTCCAAAGGCATCATGACGCACACAGAGGCTAAAAAACAAAAAATCGGGGGTAAGCTGCTTGCTTACTGTTATTGAAAATGAAGCTTGACATGATCGAAAAATTGGACCTGCCGCAGGGTGTATCTGTGGGTTTTGCAGATGGCGCTCTATCGGTCAAAGGACCCAAAGGCGAATTGGCTCGTGCTTTTCCATTTGGCAAGATCAGCATCAAGATCGAGGGAAGTCATATCATCTTGAGCGTGACTCAAGGTACAAAGCGTGAGAAATGCCTTTTGTACTCAATTATCGCGCATATCAAGAACATGGTCGCAGGCGTCCAGAATCCTTTTGTCTATGAGCTTAAGGTCTGCTCTGGTCACTTCCCGATGAATGTTGATTTCAAGAACAATGTCTTGTCCGTGAAAAATTTCCTTGGCGAGAAGGTTCCAAGGACTCTCAAGGTCAAAGAAGGCGCTAAAGTGGTTGTCGCTGGCGATAAGATCACCATAGAGTGTATTGACATCGAGCTCGCGGGCAAGATCGCAAGCGACATTGAGCATATCTGTCGCATCACAAATCGTGACAGGCGTATTTTCCAGGATGGCATCTATATCACTAAAAAGTGCGGTGAGCAAATATGAGCAAAGAACAATTGATGAAGATCCGAAAGGCGTTAAAGGATCGCAAGCCCGCTTTCCGTCAGCAGGATTCTCACAAGAAGAAACGTGTCGAGAAGGTTTGGAGGAGGCCAAGGGGTCTTCATTCAAAGATCCGTCACAACAAATGGTCGTATCCAAAGAGGATCCAGATAGGTTACAAGTCCCCTGCGGAAGTGCGAGGACTTCACCCGTCAGGTTTATTGCCTATCATGGTTCACTGCGTGGCTGACTTGAAGAAGATCGATGTCAAGACGCAAGGTGCTTTGATCGCCGGCGATGTCGGCGGCAGGAAGCGTGTCGATATCGTCAAGGCCGCAGGCGCCATCCGTATTCTCAACTTTGAGGACACCGCTGCATTCTTAAGCGAGGTCGCAAATGAGATGGAAGGCCGTAAGTCGCGTGTTGCCGATCTTAAGGCAAAGCAGGCAGCGAAATCACAAACAAAGATAAAGACCTCCAAAGAGGCGAAAGAAGAGCACAAACAAAAGCTCGATGAAAAAGCGAAGAAGGATGAGGAGAAGAAAGAGAAAGACAAGATCCTCACCCAGAAGAGTTGATCACAATGAATCTAAGCGTCCAAAAAAGGATAAGTGCGCAGCTGCTTGATTGCGGCGAAGGTCGTATCGTCTTTGATACCGAACATCTCGCTGATATCAAGGAGGCCATCACCAAAGTCGATATCCGTGCGCTCATCGCGAAAGGGTATATCAGACCAGGCCAGCTTAATAACACGAGCCATGGCAGATCCCGTGCTCTACGCTTGCAAAAGCAGAGCGGCAGGAGGACTGGGCATGGTTCAAGGAAAGGTCTGGCTAGCGCAAGGACGCCGCACAAGAGGATATGGATAAATCGTATCCGCTTGCAGCGCGAATTGCTGCGTAATCTTAAAAATACTGGGAGGCTTTCTCCAAAAGATTTCCGTGGGATCCTGCAGAAGGCCAAAGGCGGCTTTTTCCGTAGCAGGCGTCACGTGAAACTCTATCTTGAAGAGAACAGGTTGCTCAAATGAAGACTAAACTAATGACTGTCAGGTTGCACCGCAAAGGGGCTCGTATCACTAACTATAGGAAGCGATTGAAACTTCTTATGGGTAAACAGCCTCGTGTCGTTGTGCGAAAATCCGTGCATTTCATCTCTGCTCAACTTGTCGAGTACAAGGATTCAGGGGATGTTGTGCTTGCTCAAGCCCATTCAAGCGAGCTTGCCGAATTCGGTTACAAGGCTTCGCCAAAGAATCTCCCTGCCGCGTATCTGACAGGTATGCTCCTTGCGCGTCGCGCTTTGAAGAATAAATGCAAGAGCGGTGTTTTGGATTCAGGTCTTTATCCTTCGATTCAAGGCAACAAGATTTATGCTGCCCTAAAAGGTGCTGTCGACGGTGGCCTTGCGGTTCCGCATGATGCTGCTGTGCTTCCAAAAGCCGATCGCTTGACTGGCAAGCATATTGTCGATTATGCGAAGAGTGTGAAGGGTCATGCTCATATGTTCAAGGTGCACCCCGGTGATGATCTGCCGGCTCAAGTTGAGAGTGCAAAGAAAAAGATCATGGAAATGAAGTGATATGGCTCAAAGGAAAAAACCAGCGGAAAAAATAGTGCAGAAAGCTCCCACTCCTGAGGATGAGAAGATCGAGGCTCAAGGCGATGTCATGACCGAGGTTCCTACCGAGGAGGCTATCGTTGCCAAGATTGACAAGGTCACAGTCGATGTGTCCACTTGGGATCCAAAGACCTCGCTTGGCAAGAAGGTCAAGAAGGGTGATATCACTTCGATTGATTTTGTGCTGGATAATAATTTGCCTATCCTGGAAGAACAGATTGTCGATGCTCTTATTCCGGATTTGCAGTCTGACCTTCTTCTGGTAGGTCAGAGCAAGGGTAAGTTCGGTGGCGGTCAGCGCCGTGTCTTCAAGCAGACCCAGCGTAAGACTTGCGAGGGTAACAAGCCAAGTTTCGCAACCCTAGCTGTCGTGGGTAACATGAACGGCTATGTCGGTGTCGGTTATGGCAAGTCAAAAGAGACTGTTCCTTCCCGTGAGAAAAGCGTCCGTAACGCTAAGCTTCATATAATCAAAGTCACCCGTGGTTGCGGTTCTTGGCAGTGCGGTTGCCGTGAGCCTCATACAATCCCATTTAAGGTGACTGGTAAATGCGGTTCGACTAAACTGACGCTTATGCCTGCCCCTAAAGGGAAAGGCCTTGTCTGTGACGGTGAAGTCGCAAGGATCTTGCGTCACGCAGGCATCAAGGATGTCTGGAGTAAGAGCTTTGGTCAGGTCAGGACAAAGATCAATCTCGCTGAGGCGTGTATCGATGCGCTTCGAAGGCTTAGTAAGACCAAGCTTCGAAATGAATATATCGAAGTGACTGGAGTCTGCGAAGGCCCAATCAGGAAGAAGGAGTAAACAACATGGCAACGGAACAAAAGACTGCAAAACCGGCACCTAAGGCTGTCAAGCCAGAAGTGAAAGTTGCAAAACCAGCGGAGAGATCCAACGGGTACATCGCGATTGTTAGGATCCGTGGTGAGGTCAATCTGACTGGGCCAGTTGATAAGACGCTTCATATGCTCAACTTATACCGCAGGAACTACTGCGCTGTTTTCCAGTCGAGCCCAAGTATTATCGGCATGATTAAGAAAGTGGATCTTGCTGTCACCTGGGGCGAGATTGATGACGCTACTAGAAAAGAGCTTATTGATAAGCGTGGCGAGACCACACTTGTCGATGGCAAGAAGGTCCCAAAGCCTTTCTTCCGTCTTGCTCCGCCTAGGAAGGGTTTTGAGCGCAAGGGTACCAAGAAAGCCTTCAATAATGGCGGCGCTCTTGGTTATCGTGGTGCAAAGATAAATGACCTTATCAAACGTATGTTGTGAGTGATAAAAAATGACAGTCAACAAAAGAACAAAAAGCTCTCGTTTCCGTGGTTCGCATACTCACGGATGGGGCGCGAAGAAGAAGCATCGCGGCGCAGGTAACCGTGGTGGTAAAGGCGGAGCTAGCACAGGCGCCAGATCCGATGCAAAAAAACCAAGCGTCTGGGCTATCGAGGGTTTCTTTGGTAAGCACGGCTTCAAGAAAAAGAATATCAAGGTTCATTTCACCACTATCACGCTTAGGGATCTGGAAGAGATGGCGCCAAGATGGGAGCAAGAGAAGTTGGTCACAGTCCAAGGTGGCGTCTCCAGCGTCAAGCTTGAGGATCTAGGGTTCAACAAACTTCTCGGCACAGGTCGTGTCACAAGGAAGTGGAAGGTCATTGTTCCATACGCTGTTCCTGGTGCGATTGCCAAGGTAAAAGAGGCTGGCGGATCAGTTGAAGGTTTGACCGCCAAATCACAATGAGCTGGTTTGATGTAATCGTCCAGAACCTCCCGGAGGTTTCAAGGCCTGCCCAAAAGCAGTTGCCTTTCTCTGAGAAGCTCAAATGGACAGCCATCACTTTGGTGTTATTTTTCGTCTTGGGTCTCATCCCGCTTTATGGGTTGTCCCAAAACGAGCTTGAGCGTTTCGAGTTCCTATCCATCATTCTTGGTGCTTCCTTTGGTAGTCTGATCTCCCTTGGTATCGGTCCTTTGGTGACTGGTTCTATCGTGCTTCAGCTTCTGAATGGTTCGGGACTTGTTAAATTTGATCTTTCGACGCAAGAGGGCAAAGCGAAGTACCAGGGTGTACAGAAGGTTATGGGGGTTTTCTTTGTTCTCTTCGAGGCTGCTATATATGTATTGATGGGGGGTCTTGCTCCTGCTCCTGCTCTGCTTGGCACAAGTCTTTATGGTTATCTTCAGGCTATCCTTATCTTCCAGCTTTGTCTAGGCGGTATTCTTATCATGTTTATGGATGAGGTTATCTCCAAATGGGGTTTTGGTTCTGGTATCTCCTTGTTCATCGCTGCGGGTGTCGCGCAGGAGGTTTTCATCCGCGCTTTTAGCCCGCTTCATTCAGTCCAGAACCCTGACGCTTATGTAGGTGCGATTCCTGAATTGTTCCGTTCTCTTGCTAATGGTGATGCGACTACCGCGGGAATTCTCATCGGTTCATTGGTGGCGACTGTGGTGGTGTTTGTCGTGGCGGTCTATGCCGAATCGATGAAAGTCGAGATCCCTCTCTCATTTGGTCGTGTGCGTGGCCACGGCATCCGCTGGCCTCTTCAGTTTATCTACACTTCGAATATCCCTGTCATTCTTGTTGCTGCCTTGCAGGCTAACATCCAGCTTTGGGCGCGTCTTTTGGAGAATTGGGGTCATCCTATCCTTGGCACTTTCGCAGGTAACTCTCCTGCTACTGGTCTTGTGGCTTGGCTTTACGCTCCTGATCTGTTAAGAAAGATCATCACAGGTTCAATGACTACCCAAGACATTGGCGCTGCTACTGCGCATATCCTTTTCATGACGATTGGTTCAGTGATCTTTGCTTGGTTTTGGGTCCAAACTGCGGGGATGGATGCCAAGAGTCAGGCTGCTCAGATCATCAAGGCTGGGCTTCAGGTGCCTGGATTCCGTAAGGATGAGCGTATCATGGAGCATGTCCTTGAGCGTTATATCACTCCTCTGACTATCATGGGTGCTATCGCTGTGGGTCTTATCGCGGCGTTGGCTGATCTTGGCGGCGCGTTATCGAGAGGGACTGGTATCCTCTTGACTGTCATGATTATCTACAAGCTTTATGAGGAGATAACAAAGCAGCACATGATGGATATGAATCCCATGCTCAAGAAGATGATGGAGTAACTCTCCTTTTCTTCTCCACAACCTTTAAATCACCATCTTGTTGCTCGTAGTCTATGCCAAGTTTCCTCGATCCGGTTCTTTCGCCAATCCTATCCTTGAACCCTACTCTGGCCCTTTTCCTGCTCTCATTTTTCATTTCCTTGATGGTCACGCTGATCTACAAGTGGACGACTGATCAGAATCTCATGAAACAGCTTAAAGACGAGATCAGCTCGCTCCAGGCCCAGCTCAAGGCGCTTCAACATGATCCCCAGAAGTCTCTTGATGTGCAGAAGCGTGCTATGGAAGTGAATATGAAGTATATGATGCACTCTTTCCGTTCGACGTTTTTCACTTTGATTCCTATGATTTTCATCTTCGGTTTCCTTTCTGCGCATTTCGCTAGCGACCCCATTCTTCCATATCAGGAGTTTAAGGTCACTGCCAATTTTGATGGTGATGGCGCGAACATCTCTTTGGTGGCGCCAGAAGGTGTCACTCTTCTGGATGCTCCTACTAAGGAGATAACTGCGAATCAGGCAGTCTGGGGTCTTAAGGGGGTGGAAGGTTCTCATATCCTCCAGTTCAATTTCAAGAATGAGACGGTTTACAAAAAAGTCCTTATCACAAACATTAGGGATTATGAGGAGCCATTACAGGCCTATACCCAAGGCAGCCTCAAATCTATCGAGGTCAGCAATCCAAAGACTATCATTCTAAATCTTTTCGGGTGGAGATTGGGTTGGCTTGGCTCTTATATCTTGTTTAGTATCATCTTCTCGATGATCCTGCGCAAGTATCTCAAGGTGTACTAAGCCTTGATAGTGTCGTGCACTTTGAGGCTTGATGACCTCCAGTCATCATAATCCTCACGCGAGACCCAGAGGACGACTCGTGAGCACCAATTGGTTGCTCGTTAGTGCGAGTGGTCTGTGAATTGAGATGATATGTTTCTATTTATTTCTTTTTGTAGCCGAAGACCTTATCGTATTTCTTGTGATCCACAAATTCGAGGATGAATGTGACAATCTTGACTTCATCGCCAACGATAGTGTAAATAATTCTCCAATAACCTACTAGGTCGAGGCGCCATAGTCTGTCAGTTCCGTATCGGGCCACCACTCCCTTTGAGATATTTTTTCGGGGGATATGATCGCCTAATTGCGGGTTGATTTTGAGGTTTATTTTTTCCCTTTCGATTGCTTTGAGGAGTTGCATATTGAAAGTGTTTTCTTTGCCTTGGGCTTGCTCCGCAAGGACTTGCTTTTGGAGTTCCACATATTCAGCGTTGGCTTCTTCTGAGAAATCTACCCACACTTCCTTCATGCGATCCTCACTCCACGTTCAAGAAGTGTTTTGAGTTTTGGACTATCGTGCTGTATCCAAGTTATACCTTTTTCTCCAATCATGATTTTACCGCTTTCTTCTAGGTATTCCAATATCACATTGAGAGTTTGGTGCATGATTTGGGTAGGGAGTCGTCTCTTTAATTCGTTTCTTGAAATCACGGTATCAGCTTCTTGGAGGACTTTTTCTACTTCAAGAACGGTTTTCAAGTTTGGATAATGGAGTATTTCAAGTGTCATATAGTTATATAAGATTATATAGTATATAAACTTATCTTTTGCTGTGTTTAATAAATCACTATTAATAAGTTTTTTGTGTACACAAAATTCCAAAGAATTTTGTTGTAGCACACAGTTCCCAAGAAGATCTCTAGATTTTTGGGCCCAGAAATTCCCTAACATTTCTTGGGCGTAAGCATACAATCGCTTGCTTGTTGGGCAAGCGATCTGAACCTTAGAATAATGCACCAGAATGTCTACTTTTCGTTTTTTAGGTGGCTTTAACGATTCGCTTAATGATTAGTTATGATTATGACGTCTATAGAATAGACATCTTTAAATATTCTTAAGTATCTTTAAATGATATGGATTTTGTAGAATCGTCAAATCTGGAGCTCAAAGAGAAGGCCGCTAATTTCAATGAGATCGCAAAGGCAGTATGTGGATTTGCTAATGCTGATGGTGGTAAGATAGTTATCGGAGTTTCCAATAAGGGTGAAATCATTGGTATCCCTGATAAGGACATTGATTCGCTTCAACAGAGGTTGGATGGCGCTGTCCAGACGGTTAGTCCTGTTCCCTTGCATAAGATTGGTGTGATCAAAGAACAGGGGAAGATCATGACTGTTGTTGAAATATACAAGATAGGGGAAGGTGCTTTCTGTACCTATGGGGGGATTGCCTATTATCGGTTTGGTAATGTCACAAGGAAGATGGAAGGCAAAACCTTCCAAGATTTTCTTGTCCATCGTAGGGTTTTGTCATTTGATGAATCGCAAAGTGACGTGGGATTAACCGATCTTGATGATAAGAAGATATCAGCTTATCTGGAATTGCGGTCACCAGATTTCAAGTATAGCCCAAAAAGCAAGGCAAACGTACTTTCCAATCTTGGCGTGTGCAAAGATGGGGGGAGGAGAATAAACAATACTGCATTGCTATTGTTTGGCAAGGACCCTTATCAATCTATATCACAAAACGAGGTCAAACTGGTGAGATTCAAAGGGATATCGCCCATTGAAATAATCGATTCTAGATTTGCGCATGGAACCCTACTTGAAAATCTCAAGGAATCCCAGGATTTTATCTCTCGGAACACAAAAATTGCCTTTGAGATAAAAACCATGCAGCGCAAAGAGCTGCCTGAGTACCCTACGCAGGTCATCCGTGAAGCGCTCGTGAACGCAATAGTCCATCGAGATTATTTTAGCAAAGATGCGATGCAGGTCAATATTTTTGATGATCGTCTGGAAGTGATAAATCCAGGAGGCCTGCCGCAGGGATTATCTCTTAAACTTCTTGGCACATTGTCTATACAAAGGAACCCTTTGATTTATCGACTTTTGCGAGACATCAAATTTGTGGAAGGGCTTGCCACTGGGATCCCAAGGATGAGAAAAGGGATGCAGGACCATACACTTCCAGAGCCAGTCTTTGAAGACTTGGGTAGCTTCTTCAAGGTGACATTATACAATGCCGCTCGGATATCCCCAGGTATACTCAGTCTGAGGCAACAAAAGGCATTATCCTACCTCCAAAAGAACAAGAGCATCACATCCCAGACATACGCCAAATTAAACAGCGTGTCACAAGTCACAGCAGTAAGTGACCTAACAGACATGATAAACAAGGATATCCTGCAAAAGATCGGCAAGACCAGAAGCGCTTATTATGTCCTTATCTCACAAACATGAGAAATTAAAAATCCCACCGGAGCAGAGCTCCTGGGTATTTTTTAATCTCAGACGGGTGAGCCTAACCGATGCAGAGCATCGGGGGTATGAACCCATCCGAGAGATCAAGACCGACTAAACAAAGCACTCGATGTGCTTGAATCCAGATTCGATGAATCTTATTGGGCAAGATGAAAAGACTGCCTAAGAGAAGGTCTATTTGAGAGATATTGTCCGCGATGGATATGTTATCAAGGCGAAATGCAGAGGGGACTCAACATACACCCTCAAGATTGATATCGATAAGATTTGGATGGATCGCACCTGTCCCTGCGGATTTCCATGCAAGCATCTGGTTGCGCTAATCATGTGGCTTAGGAAGAACAAGCCATTGGCTTACGATTTCTTGGACAGCGAACTTAAGACCTTCACAAAACCAGAGATTATCCGCCGAGTGAAGATGCTCCTGTTTCCTAGAAGATCTCTAGATTTTTGGGCCCAGAAATTCCCTAGCATTTCTTGGGCGTAAGTATACAATCGCTTGTTTGTTGGGCAAGGGATCTATGAAGAAGAGTAGGATACTAGACTATCTATCTTTCGTTTTCCTATGCTTTGAGTCGAGATTTTAGCAGTGAGAATAGTTCTGTCGCGAAGGTGATTGCTTCTTGGGTTCGTATGACTGTGACTTTTTGCGCAGAATATTGAGCTCGGTTTCGTAATTTTCGGCAGCCATCGAATTTGTCAAAAGTTCGCACCCACCACCGGTGATCGCGCTCCGGCGCTCAACACCGGTGGCATGCTCGGTCTGAGGACCTCGGGGTGCTCACTACGC
>CAYHWL010000042.1:0-11874 GCA_964359785.1 uncultured Methanosarcinales archaeon
CAAAAAAAGAAGGGTCTAAGGCTGATACTTAATGGTTGTGAAAATGGCGGAAAGGATACGTCAGTATAAAGTGCACTTACAACCCCTAGGACACCAGCCACCACCATCGAAAGGGCAGACTTGGTTGGATTTTAGGTCCTGACAAAAACCCTTTATCTGCGCACAAGGGGATTGTTTGGCGGCGAAAGGCTCTTGGGAGACTGCATTCGCGATCAATGGATGCGAGTTGATCAAGACTACCATGCCTACTATAATGATGACGGCCACAGCGCCGGAGAGGAGAAGAGACTGGTTTTGCATGAGCAATTTTGGCACTTGAGGATATATAATGGTTTTCAAAGAAATGCAAGAAATCGCAGTAGACACCTTAGACATTCGCGCGTGAGGTATATAAATGCGAAGGTGATTCTTCAAACAATGAACGAAAATAATGCCTTGGTTGTGTTTCAGGACAAGAAGATTAGAAGGACGTGGCATGAAGAGGAATGGTATTTTTCTGTCGTAGATGTGATTAGTGCATTGGAGACAAGCACCATCCCCAAGAGATACTGGTCTGACCTTAAATCCAAACTTCAAACTGAAGGATTTGAACCGTACGATAAAATCGTACGGTTGAAGTTACCCGCAGAGGACGGGAAATCTAGGGAAACCGACTGCGCAGATACCCCAACTATGTTCCGAATAATCCAATCCATACCTTCCACGAAAGCCGAACCATTCAAACAATGGCTGGCCCAAGTCGGATATGAGAGGGTGCAAGAGATAGAGAATCCTGAATTAGGGCAGATTCATGTTGAATAAGTTTTATATAGCAAACCGGAATATTGAGTATATGAAAGAACTAATCCTAACATGTATAACCAAAAAAGAAACAAGCGGAGGGTATAGCGCCTTATGCCCAGAACTTGACGTCGCGAGCAGAGGAGACTCGATAGAAGAGGCAGTCGCTAATCTTCGTGAAGCAGTCTCAGGACATCTCAAAACAGCACAACAAGAAGGCCTGCTCAAAGAGATCCTCCACAGCATTGGAATAACCGACAAGGAAATGTCCAGTAAATCAGACCACATCTCCATCCCCAGCTTCTCGTCATCGCTTACTGTATCTCTCCCAGTCTAAATGGCCAAATTGCCGATTCTTAACGGAAAAGAAATTATCAAAGCGCTTGAAAGAATAGGTTTTGAGAGACGAAATCAGACAGGCTCCCATGCTCATCTGGTCGGTCTTCGTAACGACAAGAAATGCCTAGTCACCGTGCCTGATCATGGGAACAAAGAAATCCCACCTGGAACACTGCTTAGCATAATGAGACAGGCAAATGTCACAAGAGACGATCTAATCGATAACCTGTAAGGGATTACTTATAAACCACTTCTCTTAAAAGCGGCGGAAGAGCTGGAGGCGGGGATGATGACTCTATTATGCGGGATTGATCGCCCCGGAAGACGTTGCCATTGTCCACGATATAGTCCTACCATCCATGACCCTTGAAAAGCATAGGGAAGGAACACGCAAAAAATTGTGAGATGCGGGTTAGGAAATCCTTCTTCGCATCTCCTGATAGACTTTTGATCTGTGTCCAATAAGCACAACGACAATGATGTGCTCCCTGTGCTGGATATCGAGAATCGCGCGATAGTCTCCAATCCGTAGTTTGAAATAGGGAGACCCCTCGAGCCGCTCAACGAATCGAGATGGCTGACCAAGGATAGAACCAACCTTTTTGATGATCCTTTTCCGGATATCTCTCTCGAGGGGCCGAATATCGTCAACAGCTGGCGCCCAATTGATCTGATAAACCATCTACAAGAACTCTTTTTCCATCTGATCTTGCGACACAAAGCCGGAAGGCCCTGATTTAAGATATGACTCAATACGTTCCTTTACCCAATCACTAAGATTTCCCTCATCAACGAAGAGGGCACTCTTGATATCTGCAATATCCTTTTTGAGCATCTCTAGATCTCCATGCAGCTCTTCAAGTGTGACATTTGACATATCCCTCAAGACAGATCCATTCTTTAAATAGCTTTCGCGGTGTTATCTCTGAATCCGGTCGCATTGGATACATACTATTGAACGCCCATCATACTACTGCCGCCACGAGAATGTCCCTCTGATTGACCGCTTAAAAACCAAAAAAGAACCTTTATAAGTATGTACCAATATACATATTACTATGTACCTAATCACATTATCACAAACATCGGAGAACATCCTGACTTTTCTGCTTAATAATCTAAGCAAAGAGTACTCCATCCTAGAGATCGCAAAGTCCATAAAACAAGATTACAAAATCGTTTATACAACAGTCCAGACATTAAAGAAGGCGGACCTAATAAAAATGAAAAAGGTGTCAAATATCAACCAATGCTCTATCGGCTTAACAAAAGACAATCTGGCTATCTTCGCTTATCTAAGCGAAAGGGCCAGTCAAGCTGCACTACCCAAAAAGATAATAAGAACATTACAGGAAGCCATACAAGATATCACTAATCCATTTTATAGCCTGATAGTCTTTGGATCATATGCTAAGGGAACAGCTCGACACACATCCGACGTTGATCTGTTGGTGATATCGCCTGATAAAAAAGAAGAGTCCAATATACTGGCAGCAATCAAGAAAGCTGCGACCTTAAATAATATCAAACTAAGTCCTATCATCCTTAGCCCAAAAGAGTTCCAAGACGGCCTAAGAGAACCAAGTATAGCACAAGAAGCCTACCATAACCACCTCATCATCTATGGCGGTGAATCCTTCCATGCGCTCATCCCAAAATGATTGACCAAAAACGGATCGCGGAAGCAGAAAAACGGGTGAACCAATACTTGAAAGAAGAATGGTTGATCCTCAAACATAAAGACTCTGCCAATAATGTGCGTTTTTTCCTCAAAAATGCCGAAACCTCGTTGCTTACTGCGCAAGTGTTATTCGATATCTCGAATGATTCGGTGAAGAAGCAGGCGGTTCGCCAGACTAACGAATTCGAATCCTACCTGTGGGTAGTCGTCGCTTCATACTACTCTATGTTCTATGCATCATTAGCTTTATTAGCAAAAAATGAGATGAAAACTAGCGGAAGGGAACATGAGGTTGTAGAAAACACTCTGATCGCCAGATTCATCGGAAATAACAGACTAGCCAGACTGTTAGAAGGATACCAAGAAACCAAGGATAAAGCCCTACAAATAACCGGCGCACAAGAAAAAGCTGAAGAATTAGTAGTCAGCTATATACATGAAAGGCAAAAACGCAACGAACTCCAATATGAGATCGGAAAGTCAGCAAAACACAACCTTGCACAAACAAGTCTTGAGAACGCTTCTGAATTCGTAGCAGAAATCAGAAACATTGCGTGAAGTCCTGCGCTCCATGCGATGCTATATGTCACAATCAGTCTACTTGTAAACCACTTTTCTTAGAAGCGGCGGAAGAGCAGGCGGAGGGGATGAAGACTCTATTATGCGGGATTGATCGCCTCGGAAGACGTTGCCATCATCAACGATATAGTCATACGCCCGATTACCGTTAAGATAGTAGGAGAGGACAGTCTCTACTTGGATGTTTCTTTGGTCTACCATAGTTGACAGACCGCGGATGATGTTGGAATCTACAGCGACCATGCTGACATAACTTGTCCTGCCCCATAGGTCGATTCGGCTGTCTTGATTTGGAGAGATGGTGATGTAATTGATGGTCTTGCCCATATTCACCTCACCAACGCCTGTGGGTGTAGAACGGATGTCGCCCCGGTAGTAGCTTATCCTTGTCTGGAAAGCATGAGTTGACTTTTCAGGACGCCTTCGGTAAGAGGGATAATCAAATCCCTTATCGAGACTCTTTCCTGACCAAAAGTCCGCAATCGGTTTTTCATCGACTGTCGAATCATAGGGCCTTCGGAATAATGTTAACGTATCATGGTCGATCACTTCAACGTCGTCCGTGAGATCCACAATGCCAGTCCTTGTGGCTGAGACGCCCCAAACCGCAGCGCCCATGATGCCGGGAATGTTTGAGATCTCCTTGAGAGTCCCATCCTGACCTGCCCTAACCGTAGCCGCAGTCATAGCGGCAAGCCTTAACACAATATCAGACTGCTTGCCATCCAAAGAGACTGCGACTTCTTTAGTGGCACCTGATGGATTTGCGAGAGTGACTGCAGAAGCTAAACCTTCTGGGGAAACACTGCCAGTCTTGGTCATATCACCACCATTAGCAGCTGCCATTAGCGCCCCTCCATAGGTCTTACATTGGACATTTTTCTGATAGAATGTGATATCTTGGCACATACGGAAAAAGTTCTCATCATAAGTGACCGCCCCCTTATTTGGAACTGATTGGACATAAGTCCCAGGCGTTCCACCCACTTGGACTTGAGAGCCTGGCTGAGTGCTGCCTGTCTTGTCTCCACCCCCTTGAGCAGCTCCGGCAGCCATCTTTGAGATCATATCCATAATCTGACTTGGATCGGGACCCCCTTCAGCACCCATACTGCCGGCTTGATCACCACCCTCTTTGAGACCGCGAGGGAATTCGGCTTGTTGGTTTCTTACAGCGTTTTGAGCATCGGGGTTCAATGCGTTATACCCTGTTGCCTGATCTGAACCCTGAGCGCCCGCCACTCTTGCATTTGCTTGTTTTCCACTCAGTTGATTCTGATTATTTGGATCAACTCCCTGATCCCCTTGCTCGGCACCGGATACTGTCATTTGGGGATCGGTTTTGTCTTTTAGCAAGTCCGTATCAGAAGATTCTGATTTTGTCTTTTGAGAATTCATTTCTTTACGCCTTTCATCAGGCGCATTAATTTTGTGTTCACTATTGAAACAGTCTGTTGCAGCACAAGAAGTACAAGTAGGAAGCCCAAAAGCAGATATCTGGATGGGCGAAGCCTTAGCACTCACAGTTGCCACGGTTGCAGAAATGTCCTTAGCGTGACAGCCTAATATATCTTCGACAAATGTTCCATCACTCGTTGGGCAAGTACACGCCCCATTTAGCATCACAAGAGGAGGGTCACAGGTGGTCTTGGTAGGTGGAGCTTGAGGGGGCTCTTTAGGCGGTTCGGGTTTCTTAGGTGGAATTTCAGGAAGCTTTGGCATTCCACCCTCTTTCTTCTTCGCATCTTGAGCCTTCTTGGCTGCGTCTTCTGCCTGTTTCTTTGCATTATCATTTGTCGCTTGATTTTTCGCGTTGTGCTCTTTTTGGCAATCCTTTGATTCTTCGTTTGGAATTAGTTCACATTTTGAACCAGAAGCAACAGCATCTTTGGTCTGCATTTGAGTATCTTTGCCTGCTTTCTCAGCGTCCTTGTTTACCTTTTCATAACAGTTTTTGGTGCAAAATAAAGTCGGCATATTTCCAGAGATTGAATGAGGTAACGTTGCACTTCCTTTACAATATTGTGTATTACCCCCAGTACAGTCACACTTATAGGTTTCAGGTATAGTTCCGAGTGGCTTACATTGAGCAACACAACTACTACATTTACCTTCCTGGAACTTCTTATCATACCCCTGTGGGCCTATACAACATTCCTCATTCCCACATTTCTTTGGATCCTTACAAGGATGCTCAATTTGTGCATTGGATTGCTTAGCCTCATTAACATCCTGATCACATTGCTGCGCTTTCGTACTAGCAATATTTTCACCATACGCAATAGGTCCAACTGCTAACAGGACGATGACCAACAATGCCCATAATCTCATTTAACCCTCACCTGGGCGGCGAATTGGAAGAAGTAAGGTTCGTTGAATACGAGGGATTGCGGGTCGACAATACGATAGATGATGGTGTTTTGCCTCTCCGCATGCGCAGTGATGTTGAAACACCAATCAGCGGCAGGAGCCCTAGGATTGCCCACCGGCTCACACATCCGCGTGACATCGGTCAAATAGTCCCAATAGACGATATCCTCCTGCTCCTTAGCAAAGGAAGTGATGTTATGAGATATCAAAAGCATCGTATTAAGACGGGATAAAATCTTGAGAGTGAACTCATCCAGATTGGTCTTCTTATCGACTTGCGTGATAACAAGAGGGTAATTTAGCTTCACAGACACATCCTTCTCATTCACCTGAACAGTCGACTTGGGAGAACCTTCCTCGACACGCAGACCTTTGACGTTCTTGAAAGAATCAGTGCACTCCTTTAGGTGAGCATCGATATAGGACATCAAAATAGACTCAACATCCGCCTTTGGAGGCGCAAACACGGAGCCTGGAACGATAGACGCAGAATCATCAAAAGTGTTCGTCTTGAAGTAATACGGGACCTTATATGAACTGTCGTAAGTGAGGAAATCCTTGAAGTAGCCAGTCTTACCGCCCACCAAACCAAAATTGATCAAGGCATCAGTAGTCGTCTGCTCCAAACAGGCAGTCACGAACTGCTGGACAGCCACGGTCTCGCCAAGCACCATCTGGGAAGGCAATTCCTTCTTAATATTCTCCGTGGTCTTGAGGCTCATCTGATAAAGAGCCCAACCAACAAGGAGAAGGATGACCACCGAGACAATCATGAAGATGCCAAGCTGACCCTTTTTTGGAATTGCCATAGATAATATCACCCGAAACCCATTATATAAAGATTGCTGGAAAGGACAAATAGATACAATTGTATTATATAGGCAAAATAGTAAGACTTATATACAATTGTATCATCCTATGCCCATGAACATCGAATCACACAGGATACTGCTCAAAGAAAGCCTCCACTGCATAGAAAGATCGATACAAGAAGGGATAGACAAAAACCAAAGGAACATCGGATTCAATGCTTCTGCGGCAGCCATCGATATGCTTGAGATATACCTGCATGTAGAAGGGCATCTGGCACTTAGCGCCTCAATACAACACGACTGGTTCGCATCGAAACGCAAAGCGATGGAAAAAGTGAAAGTAGACTTCCCAAATAAAGAGAAAATAATAGGGCTAATCGCTGAACTTGAAAGCAAAAGAAATATCCTTGTCTACGGCAAACAACAGCCAAAACCCTATGTCGAGGAATACCTAAATTCATTCAATGCGGTAAAAGAGCATTTCGAAGACCTGGGGGTGGAAAATGAATAACCAAAAAGCGCTCGCGGCGCATTTCGTGAGTTTCCTGATCCAAAACCTGTCTCCAAGCGAACTAGACAAAATAAACACCATCCTACTCCATGGATCGGTCGCCAGAAACGAACAGACACCACAATCAGATATAGACATCTTCATCGACACAGATACCAGACTCTCCACCAAAGTGAAGGATATACTTGAAAGATTCTACGGAAGTGAACCATACAGGTACTGGAAACTACTTGGAGTGAGAAATGTCATCAAGATAATCTGCGACAGGCTATCAAGCTATCCCGACCTGCGAAAAAGCATCGTGAATGACGGGATAACCTTATTTGAAAAATATAAACAGCAGATAACTGAAAATAATCCCTACACTCTGATCTGGTGGGACGCGATAAAAAACCAATCCAAAAGGGTGCTACTGTCCAAACAGATGTATGGATACAAGCTAAAGAACAAGGAGCATCCTGGACTGTTCACAAAAAACTGGCAACGATTAGGCCCAAACACCATCCTTGTGCCATTATCAGACACCGCGAAAACAAAAGAGCTCTTCACAAGACACGATATCCCATTCAAACAGAAAATGATAAACAAGATTGAGTAGAACATATTCTCCTTTGATCAAGGTCACAAATTGTGACCTTATCCGATATGAAACTCACAACCTCTGCACGACCCTCATCTGAAAGTCGGTAGGCGGCGGAAGACCCTTACTCGACTCGATAACCTTACCGGATCTTTGAATCATGACCTCACCATCAGAGACAAAGTAGCTATAGCTGCCCCCGTTATCAAGAAGATAATCATAGATATTGACAGCTTGGAGATTGTGGCCGTCAACCATTGTCGAAAGACCGCGGAAAAGACCTGCCTGGATGACTGTCGAGATGAAACTGGTCTGCGCCCACATATCCACCCTTGCGTCTTTTCTAGCAGAAACTTTTGCAATGCTTTTAGCAACCCAGCCAAACGAGACTTCCTCCTGCCTTGATTGCGGAGAATCTCCCTTATAGAAACTCAAACGCGTCGAGACCTCGCGGTCCAACCTCTCTGGCCTGCGTGTGTAAATAGGATACAGCTCCCCAGCATTAGGGAGAAGCTCACCAGTCACATGATGATACAAAGGCCTATCATTAGCCGCGCTATCATACGGTACACGAGTGTTTGTGAAAGAGGCATGATCGAAAACAACGACGTCATCGCTCATATCGACAGTCAGACGCCTAATTGGCATGACGGCCGCCGCAGTGATGCCTGAATTGATGGACTGAGAAGCATCCACAGTACCCTGGGAGCCCGCAGGAAGAGTCAGATCAACACGCAGACTAGGGGTCGAGGAAGCATCCGTGGTGGTCACTATCGGCGCAACGACATTCTTGGCATTATCTTTTGGATTGGAGACCTTAGTGCTTGGATTGGCAAGCAGATCATTTGAGACGGTGCAACCTGGAGAACCAGCTGCTGTGACTGTCGTGAGCCCTCCAGAGACCTGCTGACACTGCATCTGACCAGGACTCAAAGTCATATTCTTGCAGAAATCACCACAACCAGTATTTTCCGTAATGATTATCTGATCGCTTGGGGTGTTTGTTGTGGGCAATTGGGTAGAAGGCATAGTCATCACCCCAGGAGTTGTCGCAGCAGGTTGAGGCGTGGTAGCCTGCTTGGAACTGATCAACTTTTCAAGCAAACCTAGTATCTGCTGACCAGCACCAGCCACTGCACCCGCCTTGGCAGCGCCTGCTGCCAAATCCCCAAGACCACCCCCTTGTGCTCTTGGATCAGTCTTTGGAGAAGGGGCCCTTTCCCCTGGGAAGTTTTGTTTTTCTTGATTATTATAATATGTCAAAGCAGCATCTGTATAACCAAGCTTGCCCTTCCGGTCTAATGAAAGAGGCTCCTTATTCGTACTTTGCAGACCACCTGCACGCAGCCCCACCAATTGTTCACCGCTTACCTGATCACGGAATTTTTCAGGAACCACATTAGCGCCATATTTCTGCGCCGCAATCGCCATCTGTAGAGACGTCAAACCTTTAATATCCCCATTATCAATCAACTCCTTGATCTCAGCTGGATTTCCAAGCTGCTGTTTCTGCGTCAGAGTCATCAGAGAAAGATCCTTATATTTCCTGCATTGGCTTATCTTTTCTGAAGGCTTCACAGCCTTGGCAAAAGCAGGTAACGCACTCGCAAATATGCCAATACCTGGATGCTGTCTCCTATAGTCTGCTATTATCTCTTGGTTGCCATCTTCAAGGATAGTATCAATCATCTCCTTCTCCTCTTTAGTGTACTCCCCAAGCTCCCTACAGCTGTCAACTTCTTCCTTGACAATCTTGTCACAACCGTCACCTTGACGAAGCAACTTTGTCAAATTCGCCTTATCGCTTTTATCCTTGCACTCCTTGTTGTTATCCTCATAGCAGGTCTTCTTGCAAGTCTTGTCGGCATCTCCTGGAGGCCCTCCAAAGAGAGGGACTTTTTCGCAAGAGGGAGCGCCTACACACTTGTAGATGACACATCCCCCGTCAGGATTAGGAGTCTCACAAACCGCTTTGCACTGATCGCACTTCTTGTCCTTCCAGCACTTGTCAAAACCATCATCAGAATTACAGCAATAATCCTTGCCGCACATCACACCATCAACATCGCCAAGATTCTCGCCCTTGAGATTGAGATTGGGAAATTTCTTCTTGCCGTCTTCCGGATCACAGGGATTGTCTATCTTCGCGTCAAAACTCTTGGCCTTGTCCACTTGGTCTTTGCAAGGTTTGTAGTCTCCCTTCTTGATCTGTGAATCTGACGTACAGGAAGTCCCCGTACATGCCCCAAGAACTGAAGAGGCAAGAATAATAGCAAAGACACAACATGAAACAATCAGGAGTTTCCGCATAATCTAACTCCCCACAAACCCATTATTTAAACGTATTGGCGACAATTAATAAATCGAAATCGATTCTCTGGCGCTTTGATGAACAGAAGACGATTCCTGACACTCGGGGCCGCGACACTAGCCACGCTATTGTTGCCACCAGATCTGCACGGACAGGTGATCAGAGAACGCAACGGTGTCTGGACGATAAAACGAGATTGGGACATAGCAGAAGCCAAAAAGTACGGAGAATGGTTCCATCACATCTACCAAACCAAGAAGAATGGTAATTGGCTGGCGAGAGGAGCGAAGATACCCCATATACTACAAAGCAAAGAGATGAATCTATTACTTGATGAAAAATTCTCCAGCGACAACAATGCTTTTCCTACTGGAGCTATACAGGCGCTAAACAGCGCATGCCACTGCGGAAGCTTCCCATTCCTGATGCATCTATATTATAGCGCTGTGCGCGGATTACCTGCCATCTACTCACAAGTAGATGGACCAGGGGACATCAGATATTCTAGAGGAAACCATCCAATTGGGCATCACAGTCCTTTGGAATTCGATGGAGGACTGGAATCATTCATCAACGCCGCATTCCTTAGCTCAAGGGGAGGAAACAACTTCACCACAGGCAATGTAAGGACGGCACCGGATCTGGAAAAGACCGACACCGTGCCAGTCCGTATCGATCGAGTGAACGCAATCCCCGGTCTTGGGATACTCTACAACCCAGACGGCCACTGCCTCGCGCTCGCAGGAGTTAAAGACAACGGAGACACGGCAATACTAGACGCGCATCCAGACCACAGCATCACAAGCGCACAAAATCTAGCCTCGCTCATGCCAGTCACAGGAAGCGCCGGAAGCAGCAGGAAAAGCTGGTACGCCGGATTCCGCATGATACGGTTATCAAAACTTGAGACAAATGACAAAGGAGACATCCTGGGAATCAGGATGAGAACAAACAAAGAGATGGAGAAGTTTGGATACTCAATCGAACAGTATCTGGATATCATCAAGATCGCCAACGGAGAAGAGGTGGAAATCAGGGGGGCGAAAAAAAGGTTTGCCCATTTCCCCTCATACGCGCAAGACAGACTACGGCTTGAAACAAACCAATCACCCTATCGCGCGATACACGATCTTGGCGAACAACTAGAACGGATGTTCCAGGAAAGGGAGCGGTTTGTGCAAGACTCATGGAAATATGTGCTCACGCATGGCGCCATCACTCTGCCAGACACCGCAAACATCTACCAAGCAAGCGGAGCATGGGAAGAATGGTCAAGCCCATCAAGTGACTGTGACCGAAAGACTGCGTATCTGATGGGGGTAGAAGAGATAGAACGGCTTGTCAAGGAATACCCTAGGCAGCTAGATTTACGAGGACTTGGGCCTGTGACAAACAGGAATGAACTAATCGACGCGATACTAGTCGAATACAAAAAAGTGTTTGATGAGAAAGGGATAACCTACACCTCAAGCAATAATAAATCAGTGCGGCTAAGCCTTCGTGAGATCGTGCGAAGACTGCCAAACTTGAGCTTTGATCCAAACCACGCGCCGGAATTGAGGTGGGGCGCAGATCCGCATAGCGAAGAAGCGAAAGGATACATCAAACGAAGCACACCACTATCCAGCGGAGGAAGCCTTGGAAGCGAAGAGAGCTATGCACTTGAACAAAATCTGCGGAATCGGACCATGCGGCAAAACGGGAGAACATCACTCCACACCAAAGAGACCGCGCCGGAATACTCCGTCGAAAAAAGATTACTCTTCCTTAAACTGTGAATCCATCTGATCGCGCACGATTCTTAGGCCGTCCAGCTGGACAGCATCGTACTGCCCAGAAACCCCCTTGCCCCAATAACGAGCGCTTTCCCCATACCGACGGAGGAATCGCACGAAGCATAAAAGGATGCAC
>CAYHWL010000043.1:0-11833 GCA_964359785.1 uncultured Methanosarcinales archaeon
AACATGAAGCTCGGCTTCATGTGTACAAACACAGCTCGGCTGTGTTTTGTACCCCTCCGCTTGCGGCGCCCAACTTTGAAATTAGAAAATGCCGGTCACCGCAGTGAGAAAACTGGCGAATACAACAAAATCTGGAAGATTTTGTGTACACAAAATTCTCTTGAATTTTGTTGTACAACATGAAGCTCGGCTTCATGTGTACAAACACAGCTCGGCTGTGTTTTGTACCCCGGAGCTTGCTCCGATCGGGTAGCCAGTTTTCAGGCATTTTCTTTATTTATATTGATGAAAGCGGCGATTTGGGGATGGACTGTAAGGAATGCACCCATTTTGTCCTTAGCGCTGTGTTGATTCGGGACCCTGTGATTGATCAGGCATATCAGAGGATCCCTAAGAGGATCAGACAAAAAAGACTTAAGCGTAGCATGAAAGAGACAGCCGAGCTGAAATTCTCTAATTCATCAGAGACTCTTCGAGATATGTTCTTGAAATCAGCTAGTGCGCTGGACATTCGTATATATTCATTGATTATTGACAAACGGTGCACTAAGGAGAGTCTTCAGCATAACTTGCCGTATCTGTACAACTATCTGATAAAGATATTGCTTGAATCCGTGATAAGAGATACTTCAAAGAATAGCAGTCTAGACATTATCCTAGACCGGAGTATGTGCAAGTCTCAGAGGATAAACTTCGAGGGATACCTCAAGATGATGTTTTTGGAGTTATTCGAGAGTACTTCCGTCAAAATTGTTCATGAAAGTTCAATGCTAAACAGAGGTTTGCAAGTTACAGATTATATCAGTGGCGCTTTTGGTCACAAGTATAATCATTCTTCAGAGAGATATACCGATATCTTAAGGAGCAGGACAATAATTGAAAGAAATGACTTCTTTAAGAAAAAGTGACGAACCCTGCTTAATTGTCCTGAGCTCAATCCTGAGCCGTCATCCTTTCGACAGGTCTTACTCGTCACTTCCTGATGGGTCCAGAAGCTTATAAAACTTGTGTCAAGATGTCTAATGGGGACTAGACCTTCACAGCCGATCCATTATTGATCAGTATATTGGCGATCTCAAGCGGCAAGTCAGTCACTTGCTCTTTTTCATATGGTCCGTAGACCTCAAGCTCCTTTCCTACGAATTTGGGCACTGCTTGGACGAATTTCAGTTTTACGCCCGAAGCCACTTCAAAGCTGTTCATGCTCTGTGTGGGTGAGAATGATGGCTCGGGTTTCTTTTCAGGCATATCAGGTATCTTTGGCATGGCTTCATTATTTATCCTGCGGCTCACCCCTTCAAGCACCGTCCCAAGGGCTTCCGCGCGAAAGCCAGTCATTATGGACACGATAGAATGATACACCTGTTTTTCTTCCTCGAGTAAGTTCAATTCTTGTATGATAGGACTATTGGTCCTGCTCTTATTTACTGCCAGCTGTATCACTTTGCTTTCGCGTTTGTCAAAAAGATCTTTTATCACGCGTCGTGCGTTCCGCACTTGAGTCATGAGTTTGTCCCTCTCCTGCGCGGAGAACATATCGTCTTTGTCCATGGTGGACAGTATCTGCGCTTGCTTCTCTGCCAGGTACACGGCGACATCTGACCAGAATGTAGGGTCTAGTTTCTGCATCTCTGCCCTATCCTGCTCTTTGCGGAGCTGCTCGTAGATAAGCTCGTAAGTCACTTTTATAGAATTGTTTGCTGCCATCCCCATAAAGGAAAGGCCGCCATGGCTTAATAAAAGTTTTCATCATAGAACATATATAAAGAAAAAAAGAGAAGAAGAATCTTTATCGCTTCAAGTTTTTGAGCATCTTGGCCGCATCTGATTTCAAGGCGTCGCCAAAGCCCATGCCGACTGCTATCGCGAAAGCTAGCATGATTCCTGCTAGGATGATATTGAAGCTTTCTTTTATGACTTCGACCTTCAATCCAACCTGTTCAAGGACAATCAATGCTACGACGATCAACACCAATGACTGTGCCGCTGTCGCGACATAGCTTGCGTTTCTCATCTTTGTGCTCTCGATCTTGGCCGCTAGATAGTCTGATGCGGCGAATCCGAAGAATGCGACTGCGACTCCAGCTATTGCGTTAGGCACCCATTGTGATAGGACTAACAGGAAATTCGATAATGGAGCTAGTTGTATCACAGTTGCTGCGCTGGCTAAGAATGGCACAAAGACGAACCATTTGGTTATCAGCGCAAGGAATGTGACTGGGTCAAATTGTCCTGCGATTTTGCGCAAGTTGGTTCTCTCGACCATCCATTTCTCGAGCTTTGCGGCTTCCAATGCCTTTGTGACGACGCGTGCGATGACTGCTGCGATGATCCAACCTACAATCAAGATCACGATTGCATAGATGAGTCCCAAGACTCCATTGTAGACTGACATCCACATTGATTGTAATGGGTCCACAAGTCCTGTACTTAATTGTTCTATTCCCATTGTGTATTCACCCCTCCAGGTAATCACTATTAGTTGACTAAAAACCCAGGTTTACCCATATTTAAACATTTCTGTGGGTGATATCCGTTGGATGTAATAAAAATTTCATGACCTCGCCAAGTGATAACAGCATCACTGACAGTATCGCGCATATCATCCACGTCTCAAAAGAGAGCGGCACGGTGCCAAAATATTCTCCGACCCAAGTCTGCACGGCTATATATTGCAATCCTATGCTAGCGACCACGGCAAAAATCAAGCTCCAGTTTATACGAAGTTCAAAGTTAGTGCATGTCTCGCTTCTCATCAATAAGACATTCGCCATCTGGAATAGCACGAGCAGTGTGAATGCGATGGTCTGCGATTCAGCCGCGCTAGAACCGTTTTGGTATCCAAATATCGCCCCTGCGGCTATGAGCAGTCCGATGGACATTATCGCTATCCATCGTTTTGCTGTGAGTATACCTTCGGTAGGTCTTCTAGGTTTCATCTTCATGATATTTGGTTCAGGATGCTCCATGCCAAGCGCGAGTGCAGGCAGCAGGTTTGTCACTAGGTTTATCCACAGTATCTGCCTGGCTATCACGACCATTGGGATCCCCATTAGCGCGCCGATGAATATCGCGAATACGTCCCCCATATTTGAGCTCAAGAGATAGACCACAAATTTCGTGATATTAGAGTATATTTTCCTGCCCTCTTGCACGGCTCGTACTATCGATGAGAAGTTGTCATCGGTTAGCACCATCGCGCTTGCTTCTTTGGCGACGGATGTTCCAGTGCCCATGGCGATTCCGATATCTGCGCGTTTGAGTGCAGGCGCGTCGTTCACTCCGTCGCCGGTCATCGCGACAATATGCCCATGTGATTTATACGCTTCAATGATCCTTAACTTGTCTTCGGGGTTCACGCGCGCGTACACTCCGATATTGGGAGCTTCCACTCTAAGATTGATATGTGATAGGTCGCTTCCAAGGACCGCCTTCCCTTCGATTCCAAGTTCGCGTGCGATGGTTTTGGCGGTCTCGATGTGGTCACCTGTAATCATGACGACTTTTATGCCTGCCTCTTTGCACATCATTATCGCTTGGCGTACGTCTTCTCTTGGCGTGTCCATCATGGCTGCAAGCCCAAGGAAAGTCATATCTGATTCAGGTTTTCCTCTCCCCGCTTTGCTGGCGATCGCGAGCACGCGTAACCCTTCTTTGGCAAGCAGGGTGTGTTGGTGTATTATCTTGTCCTTCTCTAGTGAAGTGAAATTTTTCTCTGCGCCATCCACTTTTATCTTTGTGCAGATAGGCATTACTGATTCTATCGCGCCTTTGGTATAAGCGATCTGTTTTTTGCCGGAAGAAAAAACGCAGGTCATTAGTTTTCTTTTGCTCTCAAATGGGATCTCACTTGAACGGACGAGATTCTGCCGCAATGAATTTATGTCGAATCCGGCTTTTTTGGCGGCGACGATAAGCGCTCCTTCTGTCGGATCTCCGGTTATCTTCCATCTTCCGTCAAACTTGAGTGTGGCGTTTCCATTCAAAGCGCCCGCGATCAGCAGCTGGTCGATATGCGCGTTTCTCTTGGCTATATGCCCCCGAGGGTCGTAACCTGTGCCTGTGATAGGCACGACTTCTCCGTCGACATATAATTTTGTGACGGTCATCTCGTTGTATGTCAGCGTCCCTGTCTTGTCTGTGCAGATGACCGACACGGCGCCAAGCGTCTCTGCGCAAGGCAATCTTCTGATGAGCGCGTGCTGTTTTGCCATCCTCTTGATGCCAAGCGCAAGCGTTATTGTGACCACTGCGGGCAGGCCTTCGGGGATGGCGGCCACCGCGAGCGCCACTGCCTGTAGAAATGAGCTCATCAGGTCATTTGATTGGTATGATATCGAGAAGATGAATACGCATATCATGATGACCCAAAAGGATATTCTTTTCCCAAGCACGGCCAGCTCTTTTTGGAGTGGTGTGGGATCGTGTTGTGTCTTTTGCACAAGTTTGGCTATCTTGCCTATCTGGGTCCCGGCTCCAGTTCCAACGACGATACCGCGGGCATTGCCGGATGTCACCATAGTACCTGCGAATGCCATGTTTGATTGTTCGGGTACAGGCGTGGCATTTCCTATTTTGTCGGTTGTCTTGGTTATAGGTGTGCTCTCGCCAGTCAGCGTGGCTTCTTGTGTGGATAGTCCGTTGCATTTTATCAGCCTTATATCTGCGGGGATCTTGTCCTCTGCTTCAAGTAGGATGATGTCTCCGCATACGACCTCTTGTGCGTCTATGACTGTTTCTTTCCCGTCGCGTATGACTCTCGCGTTCTGGCACAAGAGTTTTCGCAGCGCATAGATCGTGTTCTCCGCTTTCCGTTCTTGGAGTGTCCCAATTATCGTGTTTACCACGATCACTATAGCGATGACAGAAAAGTCGATGTAGGCTTTCAGGACAAGGGTGATGACTGCGCATGCTATCATGACGCCGATGATCGGGCTTGCCAACTGTCCAAGGATAGTCTGTGATATGCTGATCCTATCCTCATCTTCGATCTTGTTCTTGCCATCGCGCAGGAGCCGTTTGCGTGCTTCTTCGTCGGTTAGGCCGTAGATAGTGGTATCAAATTCTTTTAATGTCCCTGCGATATCCATCTGATATGATTGTGGCATGGGATCTCTGCCGATTTTTTGCTTATTAATCCTTCCCAATCGTTTGGTGCATATGTGTCGATGAGATTATCGCGTTTAGCGCTTGGATGTAGTCTTTTGTTTTGGAATATAATTCATCGTATTTCGCGCCGTCGATCTCCTTTATCTCTCGGTTCGCGATTTTCCTCTCTATGTCATAGAGTTCTCCCAGGGTCCCTCCCATCTTCTTGTCCATCTTGCCTTCATTTACCAATCGGTGTTTCACAAGGAGCACTGCGTGATGCGGCGTGTATGGGACTTCTCCCATCTTCTGGAGCGCTGCGTGGGTGGCTTCAAGTGCTGCCCATGATAGTTCGGTCATCGCCTGCATCATGTGCCCTTTCGCTGACAATATCGTGAGCGGCGCTTTGTTGAAATATGCCCATACTATCTCTGGGTTTGGCGTGATCTTTCCTTTGCTTGATAGATTCTGGAGCGTCTCAAAAAAACCCGCGGCCAGTAGTGGTATCCCATCGCGCAGTATATTCACAGACACCGGATCTCCGTTTATTGAGTATTCCAAAAAATTGCTCATCCTCAGCGTGTTGATGTGCATCCTTCTGCTTGTCATCTCGGCGCATTTCTTTGCGAGTATCCTATAAGCCTCTGTCAATTCTTCGCTCACGGTCTTTACTCTGTCGTCTATAAGTACGAGCACGTCGATGTCATTTCCAAGCACTCCGTGGGCATTTCCTCTTGCGCTTGATCCAAAGAAGATGACATCGCACAATAATCCTTTTAGTTCTTTTTTTAGAAGCACGGCGAATCTTCGCGCAAGTTCTTGATCCTGGCTGTCATAATGCCTTGGTTGGTGCTTTAGTGGGTCATATGGCATGTCTTTTGTTTTCGTCCCTGTCTATTTAAAAGAGACTTACCACATATAAGTGATGACACATCTTTATATATATCGGGTAGGCTTGTTTCCTATGGAGTGATAACACTCCAATGGTGAAATATGATATCTGTCAAGAAGGCCATGCCAAAGGATGTTCCCCGGCTCTCATTGCTGGTGTTGGAATATGCCCGTTATGAGCACAGCCTCAACTCTGATTTCCACATTCCGGAGAAGTCTATCGTTGTACGCACCATAAAAAAAGCCATGGCAAGAAAGGATTGCGGCTACTTTATCGCAGAAGACGCTGGCGCGATACTTGGTTTTTGCAAAGCGGAGTACGCGGTGACTGAAGATAAACGTGTGATTGGTTTTATCGACAGCATCTTTGTCCGCAAGATAGCGCGGAAGCGTAACGTGGGGAAGCTCATGCTCTCATCTGTCTATAAGTGGTTCAAGGACTCGAAAGCGACCATAGTCCGCACCTTTGTCCCAGCCGCAAACAAGCCTGCTCTAGCCTATTGGGAGCACCAGTTCTTCCGCATCAGCGGTTTTGAGTTGGAGAAGAGGATTGAGTGAGTTTTTTGGGATTGACTAACATACTCATGATATGATTTTCTGTCGTGGCGGTTGGACCCGTGATAGAAGTATTATGACAGGAACGATTCACTTGCGGGGGAATTTTTTATGTTTCCAGTGGCGATGAATACATTTATACATCCTGTGATCTCCCGCATTTTCTCTTTAGTGATCTTGATCTCATCATATTTTGGCCTGATATCAGTTTTGGCTATACGACAAGGCCGATCACATAATATCACAGATTCTTTCTTGAGGATATTTCCTCCTCCCTCAATGTCGTCTTGACAGATGTTCACGCCATAGTTTAACCTGAATGAATCTATTTTTTGATCACCCTTTAGGGAGGATATGGGGATGCCTAATACCGAGTCAGATATTAGGTTGTATCCTCTCCGTGTTAGGATGATAAACATATGCGGCGGACATTCGGGCATATTCTCTTTGTGGGTATTCTTGCCATCTAAGGTGCATTCAGTCCAAAGGATCTCTCTATAATCAATTAGGGTCTCAGTCATCTTCAGATACCCGAAACCTTGGAATCTTGGCATCGAATTTGGGTGGTGCGAGGATGATGTATATCGATTCTGCGCTCTTTTTAGCATCTTCGAGCATCACAAATGTGGATATGCTTGGGGAGAGTGAATTTGAGGTATCCTTGATTTTCCACAGTATCTCGTTTATATCGCTATTCTCGTTCATTTGTGTTATCAGTTTCAGTTTATCATCAGCCATTTGCTTAACCCCTCCATTACTTGTTTTAGGTATTCCACAGTCAAGTGTGGCTTTTGCGCGTTGACTAATCGTAGGATCTCATCCGGATTTTGGTCCTGATGCATCTTTGAGAATAGATGTATCGTTGCGGCCGCTTCCAGCCATTGGGTGTCATTCTTGTGGTCGTTCACGTTCATACAAAACATTTCGAATTTTTGCACCATTTGCTCATCTTCAAAGTTTACTGGTGGGGTATCATTGAAACTCTCAACACAATAAGCGGTTCTGGTCAGATCAGGCGAATATGGCCCATTGATGTACAGTGAAAATTGGAACCCTAGATTGATACCGCTAGCTTGTAGGAGATATATGATTTTTTGCAGTTTAAGTCGATTTTCAAACGAAGCTAGATCAAATGGTTGATAAATCTGTTTTAGGATGCTTGCTAACACAACTGAGTTGACCATGATGTCTATTTGCCAAATTCATTTATATATCTTGTGCAGGATTGTACAGTCCGCATCGTCAATATTCCGGCTTCTTTTCACTCCAGCGGCACTTCGCTCCATAACTTCCATTCGTTTGATGGTGTATATGGATTGACCATGAATATCGGGTTGTAGGTCTTTCCAAAGTATCCTTGTTGCACGTATCCCCATCGTCCTGGGAATGGCGCTCCTCCGCCCATCGGGTATGTCCCTCCGATTGGCGAGCCGAAGTTCTCCCATGTCTTCATTAGTATCCTATTCGCGCCGAATTTCTCTTCTTCATGTCCTTCGCTTACGATGTGGCCGTCAAAACCGTTCCTTTTGAATATCTCTACGGCTTCTCTGACATGGAAGATCCCCTGTCCTGCTGGGAGATGTCCGTGCGCTCCACTGGCTGAATCGACAGCCTGTATAGACCCGACGACTTTCTTGCTTGCGACAAATTTGATCTCTCCTTCGAACCATTGGTTGAATGCGGCGATCCTCTCTTTCTCCGATTCATCTGGGAGTCTGCGGAAATTATTTAGCCACATCCCAAGATGTCCTGTATCAAAGCATCCTTTGATGTGTGTGGCTGCGATTTTTTCCGCTTCTGCCTTGTTCATCTTGCGTTCTTCGACAAGCCTTTGTGTCATCTTCGCGCGTGATTCTTCGATGATAGCCACAAATTCGCGAGGATGTCCACCGAATGTCTGCGGCCATCCAAGCTCTGGTCCGACGTAGAGGGGATTATCGGGTGATACGTTCTTGTTTAGTCTCGTCTCTTGCCATGCGTGTATCCCAAGGTCCGCCCATGCCTCGACAGTCCTCTGTTTTGCGAATTTCTCTGCCGCGATAGTGTTCTTCTCTGTGATCTCGATCTCTTGCACCCGTTGTTGCTGTCCACGCGCAAGATCCGCGTCGGATTGGTACCTGCTTGCGTGAAGCTGATATTCTGCCTGTGCTTTTTGGAATTCCCCGATTATCCTCTTCTTTTCGTTTTCGGCGAGGTCTTTTTTTCTAAGAGCCTCTTGGGATTCTTGCATGATCTCCTTTCTTTTTTCCATCTCTGCCCAGTTCACTCTTGCTTGGTCGCTGTACATCCTTGCGTATCCTTCCGCGGTGCTCTTGCTTCCGGCTAGCGTGGCGATAAAAAATGCCTCTTCAGCTCCTATTCTTTCGATTTCTGGCAATTGGGAGACGTGTATATTTTTTTCTGTCGCCTTGGCTTTGTTGATCTCTTCTGCTCTTTTCTCGAAGTATCTTCTATCCTCTTCTGATTTCAGGTTTTTTCGCATGACTCTTGGCAGTCCGTCCTCTCCTAATTCCACCTGGCCTTGGGCGTTGACTACTGTGATTGGCACTTCCTGGTCTATCCTTATCCCAGAGATCTCCCCTGTTCTCCTATCGACTAGATGTTTGACAGCGCTTTCCGGCTCCTGTGCGTTCATCTGGAATGTCGGTTCATTTTTCTTGGTGGCCGGGTTGTAGAATTCAGGATTCCAGCTTTTTTTCATATCAAATATCGTGCGTGGGAATTCCATCGATACGGCGTCGATGCCTCCGCCGCCCGCGACATCTGCCACGAATTTGATCGCGTCTCGAACCTCTTGTTTGTCGTCTTCAAGTTTCTGCGCGTTAAATCCTCTATTATCGAATCCGCATAGGTTAGTGATTGAGCTTGTGGGCATCTCGACACCAATCAGCTTCACTCCATTGGCGAGCAGTTTCTCGCGCAGCGCCTCGCGTACATCTTCTCCGTATGCTTTTGGTCTTCCGCCGATCGCCTGGTTCGAGGGTGTGGTCATGACGATCTGTATTTCCGAGACTCCACTGCGGACGGCAGACTCCACATTCTGGATGATGTTGGCTCCTGTGGCTGGATTTGTCTCTGTGACTGTCATCCCCAGTTCGCGGAGTGGTATTATCGGTTTCTCAAGTTTGGGGGCTTCAGATGTGGTCAGATCCCCCACATAGTATGGTTTCTCCATTGGGGACTGATAGTTGAAAATCATAGTCAATAAACGGTTATTCCGTCTATTAAAATCTAGCGGGTATAGTTCCTTTTCTTGCGTTTCTCAAGTTCATCTTCGATGAGGTTGATCCCTGTCTTGCGTTCGAAGTCTTCTGGGGGTTTCTGGTATGGGATGCCGTCATTTCCTCCAAGGGCATTTTGGTACATCCCATCGGTTTTCGTGTTCCCTGGCATGTAGGCTGGTATGGTCTCATTGACCTTGTTCTGGTACGCGATTTGTATCTCTTGCTCTAACCGCTTCTCCATCTGCAAGGGCGCTTCCGCGGTGATTGTCTCTTCTAGTTTGCTTCCCTTCTCCCGTAATAGCCGGAGTTCCTCTTCCAGGTCCTCTTTCTTGGCTTCTTCCAGCTTCCTTTCAGCGAGGGGATCCTTTTTCTCGTCTTTGATTTCTTTCTTCTCTTCCTTGCCAGTCTCTTTCTTTTCGGCTGTTATCCCTTCTTTCTTTAGTTTGGCTTCTTTATCTTCTGCAGAGGACTTCTTCTTGGCTCTCAAGGTCGCTTCAGAGATCTCTTTCTTGTGGTCTGCCATCACTGTGCGCTAGTTTTCCCCATTTAAAAAACCACACTCTATTCAGATATCAGTCTTTTCATCCTGTCTATGAATTTGATCGAATCCAGTAGAAGAGAATCATACAGTTTTCCATTCACTTTGGTGGCTTCTCCATGCATTATCGCTTTGGCGGTATGGAACAGATTGTCCATTATCGCAGGATACTCTTTTTCGATGGATAGCCCTTCAAGCGTCCTGGCCATCTCCGAGGGAGGAGGTGAGGCTCGTCCTTTGTGCATCACCGCGGCATGTGCGGCTTCCATAGCCGCCCAATAAAGTGCGACTATCCCGGCGCAGAGATTTCCTCGGCTTGCCTTTAGCGTCAGTTGTGATTGCGCGAAGTTTATCCCTACTGATTCCATTGTCGGCCGGAACCTTCCTTGTGCCAGCAGTGTCTGCGCGATCGAGAAGAATCCAGTGTCTTTATAGCAGACGCCATTCCGAATAAAATCCAGATGGGTCTGATCGCGCACCTTTAGGAGATCAAAGTGATCGCTTAGTTTTATCGTCTCGACATGTATCTTGGGAGATACCGCAGCTACGATGTGCGTCGTCCCGTTGATATAGGCGTTGATCTGTTTTTGCGAGATCTGGGCATTCACATCATCGATGATGACGACGATAGGTATCTGGTCTGCTTTGATTGCGTGCGCGCGAGGAGTCCTGGAGAGCACCACTCCGCACACCAATCCAGGATAGGCGGCCATCATTTTCTCCGCGAACTTCTTGCCCTGCCCTATCTCTTCCTCGTGATAGTACCTGATTGTGGGCTTTGGGGCGTCTTTGGTTGAAAATTCCATCCTTTTTCCCTATCCTCCTTTGTTTATAACCTTTCTAGTATCCCATGAGGTATAGCGCTGCGCTTGCTAGGAGCAATAACAACGCGATGATGAGCATGGAGAATTTCCATCTTGGCAGTTGATGCCTTCTGGATAGCCCAAAGATTATCGCGGCCAGACTGATAGGGTATGATGCCACAGACACATAAGGTATCCATCCAAGAAGATATGTCGGTGTAAGGCCATAGCAGATGCTAGACACTGTATGCCGGAATGGCGCTTTGCTTGCTCCAAACAGCCATAAGTATGCGTGCACAAACAGCGTTGATATCAAGATCAGCGTCAAGAACGCAAGATAGAGTGCGAGGAACATGAACACATAGCCTGTTGTGGTGAACTCGATTTGGGGCAGTCCTTTTCCCATGATCGCCAAGGCCGCCTCATTCCATGCGGAGTAGAATGTCTTTGCGAAGGGTATTGAGAGTCCTGCTTGCAGCAGAGCGAGCAGGAGGGTGTAGATGACGCTCTCCATGACTGTCCTGTCTTTGTCGAAGTATTTACTGATTTTTTTTGTGTCCATTGTTTCACCAGGTTATGAATTTGTTCGCTTTCTTGAAGAGTTTGTAGTGGTTCCAGCAGCCGCCCCTTGCTCCCTTTATGGCAGCCGCGATCTCTCCGTCAAGTCCTCCCGTGTCTTTCTTGTGGGTTCTGCTAAACATGGGCTTTATGATGTCGGTGACTCCTTTGAATGG
>CAYHWL010000044.1:0-11824 GCA_964359785.1 uncultured Methanosarcinales archaeon
GACACTGACCAACAATACCATTTGGTACAATTTCACTTTCGTCGATACTGTGATGGTTGGTCTGCACAATGTCTTGTGGTATGCAAGGGACTTGTCAAGCAACTTAGCTAACACGAATGACACATTCAATGTCACGGATCTCACAGCTCCTGCGATTGTGGTTGACTATCCGCGTAATGGTTCTAACCTTTCGACAGCTATTGTACCCTTGAAGATAAATGTCACGGATAATTTCAATGTCAGCCTCAACTGCACATATAGCATTGATGGATTGATAAACATCTCTAGCGTGATCGTGCCAAATGGCACTCCGCAGTCCACATCCTTCACTTTTGGAGAGGGTGGACACAATTGGAATGTGTCTTGCAGGGATGGGTCTGGCAATATCAACACGACAGGTTTGCAGACGTTCACAGTGGATATCTCTGCTCCGCTCTTCCACACCTTGAATTATTCTCCGTTGTCAGTGGCTGACCTTGATCCTGGGGTTGTGATAAACTTCACCGCCAATGTCACGGAGAACATCACGCAGATAGAATATGTCATCCTTCAGTACAAGCTTGAGTCGCAGTCGCAATTCACTAACGTCACTATGTCCTTGGTGGGCGGATTATGGAATGCTTCATTCAACGCTTCTGTGAATGGCACTTACAATGTCCGTCTCTCCGCCAAGGATCTGGTGAACAACTCTGATATCAGTACTACATTCAACATCTCTGTCCAGTTGGATCGTACTTGGACGCGCACGCCTTCTGCGTTTACCGCGCAGGCAGTGAGCCGCTTTGACAATGTGACCCTTGGTAATCTGACGGTGAACAATACTGGCGATACGGCAAGGACGTTTAATATCACTTCCAGTTCAAGCGAGACCACTTATAATGAGTCTGCGGATTTTGTTTTGGCCGCTGGCGCTTTCAAGACTCTGATCGTCTTTGACAATGCCACAAGCGTCACTACCAAGAATATCGTCCTTACCATTTCCGCGGATTCCAGCGCTGACCCGGCGAGCCAGACCACTAGCGGTGCATTGGTCGTAGCGCAGGGCCAGCCTGTGCTTCAGTCGACGTTTGTCACGCCTTCAAGTGACCCTATCACCGCATCCCAAGGGGGCACGATAAATATCCTTGGGAGGCTCACAAACATTGGGACAGGCAACGCTTCAAATGTCACATTCTTCACTAATCTTCCTCCTGGTTGGAGGGTGACTTTTGGCACGGAGAACGTCTCCTATGATGATGTGTTCTCGGGTGATGTCAATGAGAATAACTTTATCATACAGGTGCCAAGCGATTCATCTACGGGAGTGCATCAGGTGATCCTCAACTCTTCTGGAGTTAATTCGTCCGGAGTGAGCATCGTTTCTGCGAATTTTGCGATTGGAGCTATCCTTAGGGTGAATGTCCAGAATGCGGTGACTCTCTTAGGGACATTAGGCGGTGGTGGTGCTGGTGCGGGAGCAGGCGCTGGTGCTGGCGCAGGAGCGGGTGCTGGTGCTGGCGCTGGCGGAGGAGGTGCTGGCGCGCCATCGAGTGCGGCTCCGGTAACAGGTGGTGTTGTGGCCAAGGTGAGTGTAGGTCCTGGTGAGACTATTTTCACTTCAGAGCGTTTCGAGGTGGTGAGGGGCACAAGCGACACCGTGAATATCCTTGTGACTAATCTTTACGAGAATGCGGTCATGGAGGATCCGGCTTTCTCTGTGAAGGGTTATCTTTCGCAGTATGTCAAGATAACGCCTGCTTTGGATCCGAATAATCTTGTGAAGGTTGACACAAGGTACATGAAGCTTTCAACCGCCATGGGTCCGCAGAAGGTCTCCTTGAGCGGTATGCCTGCGCATCATGTCCAGTTGCGTGAATCTAGCGCAAGCCAAGTTGAGGTCTCCCTATTTTCCGAGCCTTTCACTTTCAATCTATCAAAGGGCGAGGAGAGGCGTTTTGACACGGACAATGACACCGTCCCAGATATCGCGGTCCTTCTCAAGGGGACGCAGAAGAAGGGCGATGAATACCTGGCGGATGTGAGCGTCTCTAAACTTGGCGCGCCAAATGCTACTGCCATAATGTTTGGCGAGTCAAGGAATTATTCAGTTCGGCTTTTCGCTCCTCCATACATGCTTCATAAGGAGTTCAATCTCACTTTGATGATAACATCTAGGTTGACGGCGATAAATCCACAGCTTGCTGGTTTCACATGGAAGACAGTCACCGAATATCGTACTTTGATCTTCAAGGTGGCTGAAGTGAATGAGTATCAAGCCAAAGTGAATCTGGAGAATGCTCTTGCTGCGATAAGCCGGATGAAGGGGCAGGGTTTCCCTGTGTCCCGTGTGAATTCGCTCTATGATCTTGCGACAGTCTCCAATGATAGGCGTGACTTTGAGGATGCGACTCGGTACGCGGAGCAGATCATCACGATCCATGATCAGGCGTTTGAGGCGGATACGCTTATCAAAGAGGTGGAGGCAGGCATCAGCAAGGCCAAGGAGCGTTGGCTTGATGCTCCGCAGGCCCAAGAGACCCTTGAGCTTGTCAAGAGGTCATTTGAGCGTGAGGACTTCTCTACTGCCATAGACCGTGCGAAGGAGGCCCAGCTGACATTGGTGCTTGAGACCAGAGGCAAGGTGAACATCCTGTGGCTTGTTAAGTATTATTGGTGGGCGCTCATCGCGGCCGCGTTGGCGACCCTCTTTGTCATATCGTTTGTCTATGATCAACTGCGTCTGCTGATCATCTACCAGCGTATAAAGAATATTGACTATGAGGAGATAGCGATCCATGGTCTTCTCCAGGAGGTCCATTTCCAGCACTTCAAGGAGAAGAAGATGTCCGATAAGGAGTTTGCGACGACTATCAAGCAGTTAGAGCTGCGGCTTAGCAGGATCCAGCAGGTGCGTATGGCGCTACGCAATAGACGCTCTGGCATAATAGGCCATCATCAAGAACTTGCCACTCTCCAGAAGGAGGAGGGAAAGATCACCGAGATGATGCTCATGAATCAGAAGGCGTATTTTGTGGAACGTAAGATCGATCACGCGCAATTTGAGAATATCGAGAAGTCCTGTCAGATCCGCATGATGGAAGTCCGTGAGCGTGAGGGTTTGCTTGAGAAGGAGAAAGAGACTTTATGGAGCCATCTTTATGAGTTATATATAGAGCACAAGGGCGTCATTGTCGCAGTGTTGTTGTTGGCTGTTGCGATAGGCGCGCTCATCTACTTTGGTCTTTTCACGATCAAGTTTTTCTTGATAGCAGGATTGTCCCTATTTGTTATTGGCGCTCTGTTGTGGTGGTTCAATAACAGATTCGGGAAGCTTCCGTCTTTCTCACTAATTGACATCTTTGATGGCATCGCTGGTCTGTTCCCAAAAGATGATCAGGAAGATAAAAAAAAAAGTTCAATTTCTAAGGTAGCGCCGCCAGCCCAAGAGGTTCCCAAGGATGCCAGACCCACGGATCCTGCAGGTGTGTCAGTGTCTCCGCAAGAGAATCCATCGCCTATTCTAAACGAGTCCAGACTGGTTTTGGAGCTTAAAAAGCCCAAGGTGAGGGAGCTTGATGATGATCATGACGGTAATTTCCTGGAAGTATCCAAGGAGGAGTTGCACAGGCCAAGAAAAGAGTCTAGGCGCGTGGATCGTGTCGCTCGCGGCATCCCTGATTCGGTGCAGATAGCGATAGAGCGTTCAGAGCCGGCTCCTGTTAAGCCGCCGGATGCTTCAGTGCCGCAGAGACCAGAAAGGTTCCCCAAAATGGGGCTTGAAGATGGACCACTGAAGAAGACTCTACCAAGACCCAGATTGTCATCAAGTCCGATTAAGTCTTCGGATACACCTAGTTCTATTCCTCTTCCGCGTAAACCAAGAGCTGACAGACTCAATCATAAGCGATTCAAGAAGCATGTAGCAGTGAAGGCGTCGGCCGCTTTAGATTCCCCTAGTTTAGTCCTAGCGAGATCCACGCCGGTCAAAAGGAAGAGGCAAGCAAGAGCGCGATCAAAGAAGAAGAGATCCAGGCGAAATAAAAGATCCAAGACAGTCAATCTTGATTCGAAGCCAAAGATGCGTCCTCCTAGAGTTAGTTCTCCAGAGAGTTCGAGAGAGCAAAGCGTATCTCGCCATATCTTGGAGTCAAGGAAGCTTCCTGTCAAGTCTGCTGGCATCACCCGCAGATCAACACCAGCCAAGCTGGCAGGGAGCGTTTCACCAGTCGCCCCCTCCAGATCTGTGGAGGATACCGTGGCAAGGCCTGCCAATGGTGCGTCCTCTGTGATTGCCGCGACGTTAAACGAGCATCTGCAGAAGATCAAACCAATAAAAGGCGGCCTGTCGCCTCTCGTCACGGCTATCCTTGACGGTGAGCACAAGAAGATTGGTGCATTCAGTACTGATCTCGCTTCTCGGACTGCTATGGTGAGAGAAAGGATCAAGGCAAGCAGGCCTTTATCTCTTGTCTTTACCCTGTTGAGCGACCGACGGCGCAAGATCAAGGGAATCCAAGACGAGCCATCTCCTTTGGTCGCTGACATCCTTGATAAAGAGGAAAAGTGACGCTCAAAAAACCGATGTCGTAGGCAAAAGATCAAGAGATTAATTTCACAGTGACCATAACAATTTAAAAAGCGGGAGAGATATGAAAATATAGAGGAGATGACATGGAACAAGAGAGGAGAAAAGTTGTTTACCGTATCTGCATATCCTTGTTGGTCATCTCTATATTCGGCCTTTGGGCTTTCTACGATCCGCAGTCCATGGTGACTGGTTTTGTCATTATTGATGTCCAAGACTCTCCTATTGAATCAGTTCCGATCCCGACGGCGATTCAAGCATTGGACCTTCTTGTCTTTGCCGATGACATCAGTTTAGACATGACTTACTATAATATCTCGACTTTCTTTGTCAACGATACCATATACTCCGCGCAGAAATCTTTTATGGGTCAGAATTATTCTAATGAATCAGTGAAGACAGGGGAATCCAAGAAACAGCTTTATCTCAACCGCCTTTTGATTGTGCAAAACAGCACTCCAGTAGACGAATTGGTCCCTCAAGACCTCTCGAAGGTCGCGCAAGACGTGGAGCTTATCAATCGTACAAGGCGTAAGGCTTTTGCTGTGCTTGACACGATAGCTCTCGAGGATGAGAAAGAGCGCGCCTACAACAAGAGCAATATCTACACTGGTCAAGGGAAGATCTTGATCCAGGAAGCCAGGCTCTCCTTTGCAGGCGAGCGTTATGATGAATCCAAGGATTATCTCAAGCAGGCGGATACTGCGCTGGAGAACGCCAGGGCCGAGGCCAATCGCGTCCGTGATCTTGTGAGCCGCGGCAAGCTCTTTGTGATGCGTTATTGGTGGCAGCTTCTCTTGATCTTGATTATCCTAGGTTTCCTTGCCGCTCCTGCGTACAAAGAAGCAAGCAAAAGATATGGGGCATACAAGTCGCGTAAGCTGCGTGAGCAGGTGGATATCATAACTGATCTTATCAAGGACAACCAGCGCAACTATCTTGTCAAGAGGGTCATCTCCGAATCCGCGTTCAGGTCCAGGCAGGAGCAGTTCCAATCAAGATTAGTGGAGATACAGCACACTTTGCCGGTCTATGAAGCGATGGCAAAGGGTCAAAAGGAGCAGAAGAGGAAGGAGGCTGTCTTGCGTGTACAATGATAGCCGCTGAATCTATCAGGGAGTTCCGCACGGCAGATATTGCGGCCTTGTTTGTGCTTGCTTGCCTGCAGAGCCTTTTCACTTATCCTTTCGAGGAGGTTTTCAGGGAGTATTTTTTTCTCTGGTCAATCCTTGTCTGGGTTTTTTTGGTCGCATTTGGCGCGCAGCTCACAAAGCGTGCTGGTTCCGCTGTCATCCTCTCGGTGATGTCCTCTATTTTGACTTGGGGTGTCGATGATCTTGGTGTGCATGGATGGCGTCGTTTGATCATCTTTGTCCTCTCTGCCCTGGTTTTCGAGATTGTGTTTATCATCCTCAAAGTGGAGTACAAGAATGTCTCTTTTGATGTCATAGCCGCGTCAGCCCTTGCTGGCGCATCGATCCCATTGATGATGATCCTAGTCATGTCTCCTCAAGTGGGGCTCAATATGGGTTATGATTCTGTCAATCTTTCTTTAGCCTCGTTATTCGCAGGGATAGTAGGCGCTACTTTGTCATTCCTCCTTTGGTTTGAACTGCGTGCGGAGCCATTTGTCATCCGATACCAATACCTGCACACCAGACTGCATCATTCTTACTTCGCGAGGCGCTGGTGGAATTTTATTAGGTGAGTTTTGCGTCTTCCGGCCGATTTTTCGCACTCGCCATACGGGGAGAAGTTTTATAAGTATGATCGATTCAATGATTCTATGGCCAAGCAGATACCACCTGTTTTGAAATCATTATGGGCGTATTTTCACTTTAAACTAGACACGCTTTCAGATAGGATCCAGGTGCAAAAGGTGGTGTACCTATTGAAGGAGATGGGTTTTGAGGGGTTGGAAGTCTACACATACTCGATGTATATTTACGGTCCTTACTCATCTGACCTGGCAAAGGACGTGTTTTCTTTGAGGGACAACCCTTTGGCAGTTTCCGAAGTCGAATTTAGTGAGTCTCAAAAGAAATATATTACAGAGTTAGAGAGGTCATTCAATCTGTTTGATGAACAGAATAACAGTCTAGGTTCAGCTGTCAAGTATGAGCTTTTTGCGGATTGTTTGTTCTTTCATAAGAAAGGGCAGGCCAAGGATGATGTATTGGCAACCTTATCCAACAAACATGCTTACCTTGGTGATAAAGTGAGATTCGGTTTAGCATGGGACATCCTTTCTAAGATGGATCTGGTTCGATAGGTGGGAGACGCTTGGGCTGTAATTATCCAACACACTCTGGACGATGCGACACATGTGACTACTTCAAGGATCATCACAGTTGCGCGTTGCCAAAGATACTTGTGGATGCATCGATCATTCTACAGACTCTTGAAGCGGAGGAAAAGGATTTAGCGGAGGACATCCTGGACGATCACAAAGAGAGGCATGTCATGGTGGTCACACCTGATATATTAGGCGAGGTCCTTAAGAGATTGAGTCAGGAGGCGACGTCAGGGCAAGCACAGTCTTGGATTGGAGAGTATTTACCCAGACTAAAACGAATTGCGGTCATCACACCTGATTATGATGATCGCAGGTTTTTTGAGATATTCTCAAGATTAAAGACGTCTTGCCGTATGGGGGACAGGGATTTAGTGCATGTTGTCACTTCAATCATCCATGGTTACAGATTCCTTTACATCGATGGACCCCTGCATCAGGATGGCGACACTATCAGAAATATATTAAGGGAAGAGTTTGTGGGGCTCACTTACAATCCACACAAGAGATCTCATGGGTGACGCGCTTCTTTTTGTTTGGCACGCTTTGTCGGTTTAGGCAGTTTGCTTTTTTGGTAGATCTGCCATCCATATATTCCGCAGAGGAATGCGATGAGATAGAATGCGTAGGACAATGACGTCGATATTATCAACAGCGAGATTGTCGGTTGATTCTCTTTTGTCACGATTCTATGTGTTAGAGTGATGGTCTTTCCCATATTCGGCAGTTGGAATTTGACGGGTATTGCTCCAACCTTTACAGGAACTTCTATTTCGTTGGGTGCTTTCATCCCCGATTCAAACCTCATGAACTGCGGCATTGCCTCTCTTTGTGCAAAACCAGATTCCGTTTCTGCAATATCATTTTGCGTAGATCGTGAAAATTCGCCTATCATCGGTTTGAGATCAAGTAACGCGTTGATTATCAAAATCAATACGAGTAAGGACCCAGCCACGCCAAGCGCCCACTTCATGCTCACATAACTGAACTTGTCTTTTATTGCTAATATGATTGAGCCTGCTACAAACAGGTATAAGAGGGTCTTGCTAAGATACAATAAACCAATCGCGGATATGATATAGCAAGCGATGAAATCCCATTTCCTATTAATCATGTATGCCAAGATTCCAAATAAGATTGTGATTATAAATGCATTTCTCCAAGATGGCAGATCATTGCCCCCCTTTGCTCCTAAAACAC
Source organism: uncultured Methanosarcinales archaeon (assembly GCA_964359785.1). Lineage (GTDB taxonomy): Archaea > Nanobdellota > Nanobdellia > Woesearchaeales > JAGWAF01 > JACQSU01. Next base: position 8,058 of record CAYHWL010000044.1, read on the forward strand.
CCAGTACGAACCAGTCTTCTGGGACGAGTATCCTGGTTGTCATGGTGGAGATGGGCAGGTCAGTCTTGGCTAAAGGTACATCAATTTTGTCTACTAAGTGTATTCGTGGTATTTTAGTAAGATATACATAGTCTAATGCTTGTTCAGCTCCTGCGGGAAATTCCACTTTCAGCGAGTCTCCATATTCATTATCAATGAATTTGGCTGGCCCTCTACTGTTCGCCGCATACAAAGGTGTGCCTGGGTTGGAGATTTCCAGATAATCTAAGCCGGTATTATCATATTTATACAACATCTCACCAAGTATAGACCCTTCATCTGTGATCGCGAATGTTTGGGTTGCGCTGCTGACGGCAGCGACAAGTGAGGGAGTGCTTCCTAAATCTTTTGCTTCGACGACAAATGTATCTTGTCCATTTGTCGCATATGCCAAACCTATCGGCAGGCTAGTAGCCACGCGGGATTGTGACACCCCAATAGGTATTGCAGTAGTATTTACCAATAGGCGCTTGCCGCGATCGGCTTCTATCAACACAGTTCCAGAAAAATTAAGGGGAGTATGTAGAATATTTGCATCAAAATATCCACTGACAGTCGGATTAGCACTATCCTCAGTTAAGAGGATCACCAACAAGTCATCTTGCACACTCCAGGAGCCACCCATGACTTTGATTATTCTCTCATTGTTTCGGAGAGGGATATCTATTCTGGACAATGGACCTCCTGCTGATTGGATGATGAAACCATATGTGAATGTCTTTTGATCGCCAAAACTCCATCGATAGTTGCCTTCCACATGAGTCAGGTTAGGACCACCATACGGATCAACACCTACCGGGACGGCAAATGCAAGTGGTATTGAGGATGCAAAACCTAATATTAAGATCCATAGCAAGCATTGTCTGAATACGGGATTACTCTTGTCTGTACCTACCATAGTCATTGTCTGAATCCCTGTTATTTAAACACTTGTGAAACTATTATTCATATTGAAGTTTACTACAGTTTTATAACCCCTGGTATGAATCCTTTACTATGCGATTCACTTGGAGACATCTCAATGTGGGAATTATCATAATACTGTTTCTGACACTCTTCATCATCCTATCCGATAGGATAACTGATCTCTTCGCACCCGAAAATATTGTTCGTGGTATTGTTGTCAATGCTTCAACCGGGCCAGCAATCAAAGAGCCTTTGGAATGCAAAGGATATGACTTTGACGCATATTGCCTTGACATATCTGACGTGGGACTAATAGTGAATGCCAACCCACTATGGAATCAAGTTTTGAAAAGGGTCAGGGTTATAGGAATCTATACTGGTAAGGACCAGTTTACCTTGTATCTGACCGGGGGAAGGTATATGGCTTTCTCAAGTGGCGTAAACTGGAATGATACAGATCTCATGGTGTATATTGAACCTGCCGTGTTGAGGGATATCATGATTCATGGAAGCCAAGGGTGTATGAAATCACTTTCAAATGACTTAGCGAAGGTCAAAGTCCCTGATGAGACTAGGGAGTTTTTTCTGACAAAGCTCGAAGAGTTAGACATAGACTATATAGCAAGCCCATCCTCATGGAAGCTGTCACCCGGATTTACCTATCGCTGCTAGAAGCCTACGGTCCCCAAGGCTGGTGGCCGCTGCAGTCCCTTGCTGGCAAAAAGCCCTCTTACTCGAAGCGTTTCGACGAGCGCGGCTACTGTCCTGGCAGTTACAATCATCCTTCCACCGCCGACCAATCCTTCGAGATAATAGTGGGTGCCATCCTGACCCAGAATACCGCTTGGATAAATGTCGAGAAAGCTATCGCCCGTCTGATGGGTCACTCGCCGCTCACGCCCAAAGATCTCCTATCCATCCCACTTGATGATCTCGCATCTCTTATCCGTCCTGCTGGTTATTACAACCAGAAAGCCAGGCGTCTCCACGTCATCGCGGATTTCTTCAAGGGCTATCACGATGACAACTATCTCTATTTCAAGACCGCTGATATCCAAGAAGCAAGATCGCTTCTTCTCCAAGTGAAGGGCGTAGGCCCAGAGACTGCCGATTCGATCCTCCTATACGCTTTCAACAGGCCGTCTTTTGTCGTTGATGCGTACACCAAGCGCGTCTTTCATAGGCTGGGCTTGATAGGGAAGGACGCGTCCTATGATCAGGTCCAATCATTTTTTCATCGCGGTCTTTCAAAAGACACGCGCATCTTCAAGGAATATCATGCGTTGATTGTTGAGCATTCCAAGCGTCATTGCAGATCAAAGGCGTTCTGCGATGGTTGTCCACTACTGTGCAAGTCCATAGTAAAGAATATAAAGCCGGTTTAGGCGTATAGTACGCGATAAACTATGGCTAAAACTATAATGGTTGTTGATGATGAACCTGACATCCGCGAGACTGTGAAGGTTGTGCTTGAGAAGCATGGCTATAAGGTGGTGATGGCGCACAGCGGTGATGATTGTCTTGTTCAGCTCAAGAAGATCAAACCTGATCTTATCCTGATGGATATCATGATGCCAGGCACTCCTGTGGGGGAGGTAGTGCGTCAGATCCGTGATATCAAGATCGCGTATCTTAGTGTGGTGCGTCTTTCAGAGGCGGAGAAGGAGGATCTTATCTGGCAGAAGAACATAGTGGATTTCATCCAGAAGCCTTTTGACATCAAGGATTTGGCGGCAAAAGTAAAAAAGATCGTGGGGTAAAATGGCCTTCGATATCATTAAAGAGATTTCGCGTGATCAGGTAGTCGTGCTTCTTATCCCTAGCGTGACTTATGGCGAGACTACCCTAAGCATCCCAAAGTCCTTGAAGGGCAAGTCGGTGTGTTATGTGACTATTAATAAGACAGCCGAGTCTTTGATCGAGTCTTTGAAGCGCAAGAAGATAAGCACCAAGGAGACGTTTTTTGTGGATGCCATCTCAAGCTCAATAAAAAAGACGCCCAAGGTGGCTGGTAACATCTTCTATGTCAGTTCTCCAGGTGCGTTGACAGAGCTATCGCTAGTAATCGACAAGCTTCTCCAGCACAATTTTGATTATCTCATTTTCGATTCGTTGAGCAATCTGCTTATCTATGAGAAGAGCGGCCCAGTCACCAAGTTCGTTTTCTCGCTAGTCAACAAGATCCGTCAGACGGATACGACTGCGATATTCTATGCGCTTAGCACTCAAAGCAAGGATCAGCTCATCCAGGAGGCAGGCATGTTCGTGGACAAGGTGATCGAGGTGGATGCCAAGTAATCACTGTCTATTATGCTGTGTCGCATAATTAGCGATTGTTTTTCGTGAGGATATTAAATATGTAGGTTTGGGCGCCATACTTTTGTAGAATGCTAACAATTTTGTGGGTATTTGGTTGGGTTACTATAAGAACTGCGTCTATTATTTTTTTACCTTTTACTTTACTGAGTATTCCGGCGCGTTGGTAGGTGTACTTGCCGTGGTTTGATGTATCCTTATAACCATAGAGTTCTCTGTGAAGTTTTGTTCGTGTTACTGGTTTGATTTTGGGCAACTCATAGCACACAAGGTTGTTTTCTGTCATGTTAGAAATGGAATAAAGTGTATATTTATATACTTTACTGTTATCTAGATAACAGTAAGAGGTGATTTGGATGCCAAAAACACAACGATGGGGGAAACCCTTTGAAGACAAACGTGATTGGAAAGAGTATCAAGCACAGGTAGTAAAACGATATGAAGTATATCTCGACTTATAGTATATCACATTAATAATGGGATATTTTTGGGATGAACTTTGGGTT
>CAYHWL010000045.1:0-11737 GCA_964359785.1 uncultured Methanosarcinales archaeon
TGGTCTTTGTCTTATTCTCTCATAAATTCTATCGGTATTCAATAAGAAAACTTTATATCCCTTTGTTAAACAGATTCAAAGCATTACCATGCTATGATAACACAGAAACTTTAGCTTATCTATCAACACATCCTAAATCAGATTCAAAAAAGAGGGTGTCCGTAGACTCATGCGTGCACTGAGAGGATAAGGATGGAAACTCGCAGTTTACGTCAGCCAGATAGAGAAAAAGAGGTTGTTCAAGAAAAAATTTTATCAGCCAAACTAATAATTCGATGAGCTTTTGAAACAAAAATCAGCAGAAAACCCCTTACGGACGGTCGGACAGGACACCAGCATTGCATCTGCAATAAATTTCATCTTTTAAAATAAGGACGAATCTTTTCAAGTTTCTTTCTTCCGATGCCTTTCACCTTCAACAAGTCCTCTACATCCTTGTACGGCCGGCCCGCAATAATTCTTTCCGCGAGCACTGGCCCAATACCTTTAATGGACATCAGTTCATCCTTGCTGGCCTTGTTAATGTCAAGCATCGTCTGACGACTCTCGCCCTTCTTTGTCTGCTCTTGAATACCTTTTAGCTCCTGGTCTTCGCGGCGTTGTTTTCCCCGAAGATCAGCAAGCTTTTCGGGATTGCTTTTTGCCCAAATCCCTGTTCTTTTGAGCATGGCGGAATTCTCTAAATCACGAAGTCTTTCTTTCATCTCCTTACTTGATGTTCCATCAGGTGTCTGCCGTGCTGTTCCGTAAGTGCGTGCCAAACCATTCTTCACAAGCAAACTCGCCAGATCATCACCGGCAGAAGTAGTAATAAAGCCATATATTCTTCCCTTTGCGGATCGGCCCATTGCCGAAGCAAAGGTCGTATTCAGAGTAAAAGGTCTTGCTAAAGCAGTTTCAACAAACTTTTTTGCTTCATTACCAAAATAAATGGTTTGCTGCACACTCGGCAGACCAAAATATCTTGTCTGCTCACGGACACGCATCGCATCACCTTTTGTCCCAGCAGAAGTTTCAGGGCAATCTACAAAGTATAATCTGACGTGAAATTCCTTGCCATCAGCTTTCACATGAAAACTGTCGCCATCATTTCCTGGATCATTAACCAAACGCACATTCGTGAATTGCTGCATGTCTGATGCTAATATTTGTTCGTTCCCCCCCAAAAAAATTGAAACGACTGCTAAAAAAAATCCTATACCTGTAAAGTATTTTTTGTACATTAATGTAAAATAATTCATATATTTCAACTATTTAAGCTTAACCAATCGAATAAACCGCTCAGCCACGTCCGGGATTTGAGTACAGTCATACCGGTCAGGACTGATGAATGGTATCGGGTGCAATGGGGTCTGTGAAGCAACTGCAATTATCTCAAATCGCTGTCCATTTCCTCCCGCGAAGAATGCTCCAGCATGCCATTTTCCGTCTTGATCAGGCATCAGAGGAATCGGTTCTTGCAGCCAGCAATTACTTGAATCAACAGGTCTGACAAACAGATAGTTGTAGAGTTTGGGATTTTTCACTTGACCATTTATACTCATTTTCGGTTCAACCTTTGCGATCAGCAGGTCTTTACCAATATAAAGTGCTGCTATAGCAATTAAAGGCGAGAGCACTATAGAAATAAGCCATATCTTTTTCTTTTTGAACATTTTTATAACATAGAGGATCAAAGAGAGTATCAGAACAGACAAAAAATAATAACTCACCAAATCCAACCCGTCTCCGGGTCTGTAAATTGTTAACAAAGAACTATCAATTTCTATTTCACGATGTTTTTGAAATATAATCTTGTCTAATAAAAATGCTGTGAAATAACAAATGATAGCTGAAAAAATATAGTCGTTTAGTTTCCCGCCAATTTTAGAATTGATCGCATTCTTTTTGGCAGGGTCACTCCTTTTCCCTTTTCGAGTATTTTTTTTCTTCATGACTTAAGCTTTCATTCTATTTTTATCGTGCACGTCTGACAGTTACGATGTCTGACCGCACTACATCTTTCGGCAATTCGGGAAGCATTTGCCCTTCCTCTAATTTATCTTTTGTCACAATTGCAGCTATCTCAAAGGATTCTCCTATACCTTTAGTCTCTGTGCCGAAATAGCAAAGCGTCTGCCATGTGCCATCCTGATTAGGAGGCGAGGGAATACGTTGAACCCACCACAGGTTTGTAAGTAACGGATGAACCAGCACATAGACCTGAGCTTTTGGATTAGATACCTTGCCGTTAACTATTTCAGTAAGTCCAACTTCGGCATTCTGCTGCGGAGATTCGATCTGAATCCTGACATCTGCCAGTATCTTTTCAGTCTTGTTGCATGAAAATAATAATATTAAGCATGTAATACCCAGTAACGACATCTTCCTTACTGACATAATTACCTCCCTTTATTTGGGGTTAGAAGTTCTCCGGATTCTTCCATATTTTGCCCTTATAATAGATTCATAAAACTATTTCCAAGTTATCCTGCCTAAAATTTCCAGTAAAGCGAGTCGGCAGAAGGTCTTGCTTTAATGATCGCCTTTCTAATGCTTGCGATGCCTCCTGTCTTATCCAAAACAAAACTGTTTTCTTTAACGTTTATATTGATGTCAACCCCTCCACAACTCGGCAGCCACAAATATAATACTTCGTAGCCCACTTTGGTATCTTTTCGGTTGCTGAACTCTTTTATGCTTGATATGCCCGGAAGTGTGCGTTCCACATGAGTGTTCTGCACGGGGAATTGATTCATCAGATAATCGAGATTTATCCCTGCCTCAGAAAAAGCCTCTCTGTATTTCAATATCCTTGAGAGGGCAACAAATCTGAAGAGCCCCTCAAGTTCCGTGTAAACCGGCCTTGCCTTCGCAATCTCGGCGTATTTTGAAGAAAAATTATCTGCAAACCTTTGAGCAAGGGGATTCGGCCTTCCGGTTCCTGCCACCTTGCCCCTCTTGGTCAAGAATTCTTCTTCATTAAGCAGGATCACATCGGATTTTTCTATATGTATAACTCCCTTGTCCTCAAAAAAACTGTTTTCTCCGGGATAGAACCAGAACCTGTTCATTGATGATAATGGAACAGAGATAGGTTTACCATCTTCAATCTCTTTACGGACAATATTCAAAGTCATGTCTGTCAGACTTGTAAACCCATCAATACCTAACGTTTCAGAACCGTCAACAAGTCGCTTCATGTAATAATCGGCATCCACCGTCACCTTGGCGAAATGGCTGTCGTATGGAATACCCATGACCCTAACCGTTTGAGGTCGACCGCAGACATTGCGCCACATGCCAAGGTCTTTTTTAACGCTGTCAGAATTTGACCTACTGAAGATTCGTCCCGCAATCTCATGGAGGTTATTCAATACTGTGGGATCAGGGTCGATTGAACAACCGGGATTTGAATAATAATAAGTTCCTTCTTTCAACTCAGCATATTTCATCCATGTATTTCTTAAGGCGATCACAAAATCTTCAAGATAAAGCGGAGGTAATGTATCATCAATCTTGCCATTAAGAATAATATCCCCGCTTTTCTCATCTATCACGTAACCGGCTATCTTTTTAATACCGCATATCTGAAAAATACTTTCAGTGCATGCCCCTTTTGCCATGCATTCCTCGGTCTTCTCCTGTAAGACCTTCAGAGAGACAGCCCGGCCGTTATCGAAATTCTCAGGGATCGCAGAAACTTGTTTTGCCGGATTCGTTACCACTGTCTTTGACTCCTTATTACTACAGGAAATAATCGAAATCAAAAAGACAATACTTAAAATAGTTATCCCTGTAACTGAGCGTATCCCTTTCATATTTCCTCTTGCTGCCTCTTGTCTTTCACTTATAATCCCAATAAAGAGTGTTATCACCCGGCTTCGAGTTGATAATCTTCTTCTTAATCTCCGCCCCGCCCTTGCCTATTTTTACAGGCTTAGGATCCATCAAAACCCCACCTTCCTTTGTTTTGTTGTCCTTAACACCCAAAATCACATCCGCCCCAAATTTTCTTGCCTCACGCTGCAAGAAGCCGTCATCCTTGTAAAAATCTACCCGTTTGACATTGACCTTGCCCAAACTGTTTACCATATTCTTATACATCAAGTCCGCCTCCCGTCCCTTGCCCACGATAAGTGCCCTGTGTTTTTCATTAACTGTTTCAGTCAGGGTTTGCGCCTCAGTTAAGGATTTGCCGGAATAATCGGAACCTGGAGAAACAAAGTAAGAAGGAATGCTGTAATATGTGGGGAAATCTCTATCACGAAAGGCAGAATGCTTTATATCTCTACCGATTACAAAACTTGAATTTTTAAAATAACTCGGTAACGGATGCTTCTCCTCAGGGCAATTATAGTGGTAATACTTGTCAAAGCCAAAATGATCGATTTCAGTATCAACAGGCCTCCGCTCCTTTTTATAAAAATGAAACTCAATCTTATTACTGAACCCAGGAGTGCTTAATTTCGGGAAATGCCTATATTTAGCAATTCCGTCTCCATCATTTATATGAAAAAACACCTTGCCAACACGCTCTTCTCCGAGAGCTTTACGAAGCGGATGATTGAAAAAAACGCTTTCAGGAGAACCATAACAATGAAGATTGCCTACGTTGACATCTTTCGTCCTTGAAAGAAAATTGATCGTCTCACTTGATCCCCAGCTATGCGCATGGAGGCGGTTAATATTTTTGCCTTTTAACTCGTCAAATTTCTTTATAGTTCCTGTCGGGATTCCAATCTTTGCAAGGGCCGCCTTTGCATAGTCCATTTTGTCGCTACCCTCGCTTATCACAATTACTTTATCGAAGTGGTAGTTTGTCAGGATCTCTTTGACTTCAGTCGCATCCCAATCCGCGCCTACTCCAAGAACCAAAACATCCTGATAATCCCAATGGTCAGAATTGTTACTATTTTTAAGAAAATTAGACTGTGCATTAATATCTGCACACTTGATAATAACAACACCAAACACCAGGAAAGAAAAGAGAATACTTAAGGGAGCCAATCTGTTTAATTTCACCATTTTCTTCAACCGATGCCTATCAGGGAAAATTTATTTGCCATGTGGAAAACCTTCTCCTCTTTGACCGGGCGGCATAGTCATCCATGGAGGAATGTCAGGCGGCTTACCTCTGCTTCCCCCGAATTTATTCATACTACATTCAATTTCAGCAGATCATCATAAGTAAATCTGACACCAGTGCGGAATGTCTCGCCGATTTCGTTGTTAAACTCTGTAAGTAAATTTCTCTGCGAAGGATTCTGTATAATTAGCCTTCCTTTATTCTTCAAAACCCTCATTTCTTTCTGATCATTAATGATTGAAAAAATGGCTATTTGTTTTTTCCAATCGCTATTGATTGCGGCAGCGGCTTCAGGGTATTTCTTTTCATATAACTTGACGGCAAGGCGATAATTATTAAATCTCTTTATCGCCCTGCGCGGATTATTAGAGAAAAAGGGCCTCATTATCGTACGCGCCTCCGGAACAACGTCAGAAAACTTTTCAATTATCCATTTATCAAATTCTGAGACTGCCGGAACAGGAATCCGGAAATGAAGCTGAAAGAATTTATGAATAATATGTCCATCCAACGCACTTTCATTCATTGTCTTTGGAAGGATTGCTTTCATAGTCTCATTTAAATTAAGGCCATAAATAAAAAAACATCTTGTTCCCATCATAATCTCTATCCTCTTAAGAGAATAAAGGAAGGTTTCTATTTTATCGGGCTCCACCCTGTCGATATCATCTATAAAAACAACGAGTGCACTATTCTGATTATTCTGCTTTGTTTCGCACCTATCATCGCCACAATAAAGTATTGCCTTCATAATTTCATCCGATTTTTCGAGAAAAAATTTATTTGGGATTCTTTTTTCATTATTAGAACGCCTGAATGGATGCTTCAGTTTTGGAACTTTTATTATCCACCGAAACTCAAGAGCATCGAACGCGTTCTTAAGACTTTCGGCACATAAATGCCACTTTATTTTTGACCCTATGTGAAGAATTAACTGATAATAGAAAGCATTTTCTAATTCTTCCGCATCTTGATTTTTCCATGCATCAAACCAAAATGTCTTACAAAGCCTGAAATCAGGAGGTACACAGTTGTGTTCGCAGTTGTTCTCGCGCCGGTAAATATGCGAACTCTTTTGTTCGATAAGGAGTTTAATCCTTCTCATCAGAGTCGTTTTGCCACTCCCGAATTCGCCATCAATCAATATCGTGATAGGCGGTCGGACCTTACTATCCATGATGGTTTGGGAAATAACATCGGCATATTGGTCAAAATCAAAGAAAAGCTGCTCTTGACTCTCTATAGGTGTATCCCTGGTAATCATTGTCAATATAGGCCCTTATAAGTGCGATAGGGATGCAAAGGTTTCATCAACAGCTATACCAATTTCAACCCTTCGATTATCGGCATCATCATGTGTTAGCGGTTTTGTGTCCCTAAATCCTCTGAGCAGTATTTTATATTTTTTCGGTGGTAAGGCCGACTTCGTTTGCTGTGATAATGCGTTATCGACGGAATTGAAAATAAACATCGCACGTCGCAATGAAAGGTCCATATTAAGGTCCATCAAACCCTTCCTTTTATACTCTTGCTTATCAGTATGTCCTGATATCGTTACATAAAACTGTCTACTCCGATCATCCTTATTCAGGTAATCGGTAATCAATTTTGTGACTCGAGCAATTTGAGCGTTACTAATATTATTAGTCTCTGCTTCACCAGGTTTAAATCGACATATGACGAAAGACCGTTCACCAATTGAAGATATCGATGTCTTGACATTCAGCTGCCCTAACTCTTCGGCAAATATTTCGAGGGCTCTTGTTCTCGTATCCTGCTGGTTAACATAAGCAACAACTAATGTCACAACTACAACGGCTGCTATTACAACATTATAGATAATACTTTTTGACATAGCATCTGCTTTATTCATAATTTTCCTTTTACTGTATTCAGCGTATAATACTTTTCTGCTGAATAAACTTTATGCACTCATCGAGCCGTGCAGAATAATCACTCGTATAATTCTCTAAAAAAGAGGTGATGGCATCATACATCTTCTTCTTATCGTTATTGTGTATCCGCCAATACGTGAAAATGCAAGAAGAAAGTGATACTAATAACATCGCCATGAAGGCCCACATGCCCCCCGAAATTACACTGTTCATATTAATTACAAACGCAAAACTGGCCATGTACACCACATAACCGGATGTAAAATATATATATTTCTTCAAGTCATTTAATTTCCTAATTTGTGGATTCAAATTATCCATCAAAGAGTCAACATATGCGCGACTAACGCGGATGTAATCGCCACTTGCGAAGGGAAACATTCCTTTTATTATTGCTTCTACCTCTGTTTGGTTGATCGTAAAATTCGTATCGATGAGAAAACATTTATAGAGCATTCTATAATTCAATATCAGACCTGCAAAGGCAATTATTGCAATAAAAAGATAGGAATAAAAAGGTTGCAACATTTTCACATCCTCCATGTATCGAAAGCTTTATAGATTACATCTTTTCGATCTTTTCATAATTTGGAACAAGCCTTACTTCTATTCGTCTATTTTTTTCCGACGGGCCTGATGTCCGTTCAATAGGTTTGGTCTCACCGAAACCTATAGCTTTGAGGCTATACTTATCATGAGTCATGCCGCAATTGTCTTGATCTGACATCATACGAAGAATGTTGGTCGCACGAGCCGCAGAAAGTTCCCAATTACTCGGGAAAATACCTGTATGAATAGGCACGGCATCGGTATGTCCCTCAATCACTATCTCGAAGGATTGCCTGCCATTTTCAACTTCATCAATGCTTCCCTTAATGGCGCGGCATATCCCCAAAAAAATTTCATTCTGTGATTCACTCATGAGCGGTGTAACTTCTCCGGTACCGAAGGAAAGCACTGAATCACCAAGGACAATGCCGTCACCGCGTCTTTTCAAATTGATATGCTCTTTTTTAAGTTTTTGTTCCATTACAAGCATTATTTTTTCGGCATCTTCCTTGTATTTTTCCACCCTTGAGCGATATCCCTCACTCGCCGAATAAGCAAATAGCGAGGTAAGGGCCAATACTACCATCAAATCTACATAGGCCGGCCAGAAATTAAGGCGTCCTTCGATATGCCCTCTATATTTACGTTGAAGTAGCGCCACGGCCCATTCACCTTCTCTGATTTTGTCCAGTCATATTGCATAAACGGTCAAGTCGAGAATAAACGTGTTCGATAAGCTCCTGTCGTCTTTTATCCGCATCTTTTATATGCTGTAAAGTTGCGATATTTACTTTTTGCAAGTCTTCTATTGCCTGCTCTATCTTGCTAAAATACTGTAGACTTTCTGAGACTGAACTTGCCCTTGAGACCGCAGTCTGAAGCACCGCCGCAAACTCCTTTGCCTCTGCTGCTCCGTCTTTTAATTCGTGATTGAAAGACTTAATATGATTCATAGAGGTGCCGAAACCATTTCCAATAAGAGTCAAATGGTCTTTAATTGAGCCGAGTTCTTCTTTATGTTTAAGAAACAGATCTTGAGTAAGCGTGCATACCTGCCGAATCAGCGTATCCGTCATCTCCCGGTATTTATCATCCATCCTTCCCATATGCCTCTCATCGTTATCGCTGAGCTTACTGAGCCAGGTGACATAGTTGCCATTTGTTTGCTCGTTAATCGTGACAACTGTGTTTTTGTGGTTTTCTTCAATCTGACGAAGGACCTCTTTGAAGTTTTCCGTGGTCTTCAACAATGAAGAATGATATATTTCAGAAAATTCTCTGTATCTCTTTTCAAAACTTTCAAACAGCGTCTGCGCTGATTTTACGCTTTTCTTAAGTCCTTCTGAGGCATTGGCCACTTCGGTGCTCAGCTCTGTTAGTGCCATCTGTGTATTTGTAGTGTGCTCAACAATCGCGTTGAGTTTTTCAGAAAAAACTGCAAGCTGAGATCCAAAGGTCATTACTATATTGTTTATTTGCGGCAGTTGGTCTGTAGCCTGCTTCATTGATTCAGCATAGGGGCTGACAAGATTGCTCAGAAAATGTTGCATTTCTTCCCTAATTTCAACAAATACGCTTTTCATTTGAACTGGCAGGCCCTTGAGGAATTCCTGAAGCTCAGCACTAAATACTCCCTTGATGATTTCCTCAACTGCCGCATTTTTAGGTAGTTCAGCCAAAAGTCTATCGGTAATTCGGTCAGCCTCTTTATAAGCAATTTTCAGCATTAAAGAGAGGACGATAGATGCCACAAGAGAGAGAAAGAGACCAGCTGCGGAAGGCACAAATGCGAAAGGAAGGACATTAAGCATTTCAGTGCCAAGCCTAACATCAGGGCTATCAGTTAAGAGAGTCCCATAACCGCCATTCAAAAAAAAACGGGATGAGACTATGGCAACGGTTCCAAATAAGCCGAGCACAATTATTCCATTCATGAAAGCACTTGCAACTTCTTCATTCTGAAGTGCTCTTGCGAGAACCCTGTCAAAGATATCGCCGCGTTTAATGTGTTCGCTCATGCGAGACGACCAGAAGGGTGAAATAAGATCGAACAACTCTTGCTCTGGCAAAGAAAGAGAGTCTCTGCTCTTTATGCCCTCGAATAATGATTTTAATGATATATTTTTTTTAACAATAAAGCCGAACCTCGAACGAACTCGAAGCCCAAAGACGAGAAAAAGAGCAAATAGAAGCATCTGACCACAAAGCACAATAAGCAGTAATTTATGTGGTGTGACAGCCGCAAAAAATGTGAAAAATGGAGCAAAATTCTGCATGTTTTATCTTTTCCTGAATTTCAACCGGATTGGCCGGGAAGTAAGCGTCTGCTTCTCGACCTTCGCAATACTATTGGCGCCTTCAACCACGTGATTGAATTGTGAAATACGCTGGCTCCACTCAGTAACCCAGGGAAGCCCCGCAAGACTGAATCTAGGGGAAACTATAACGATCACATCCAGGATGTCCGGTCGGCTAAAGCTTCCATTAAACTGTCCTGACGGAACTATTGTCCTGAAATCAAGCGTCCCTTCGTTCATTTTAGTGTCTCTAAAGGAGATATTTTTTAATAATGTCTCGCCATGCTTCACTTCAAACGTCTGCTCATACGGCACTTCAAATGTTTTTCTACCTTGATCAAAACGGTTCAGGCTGAAATCGAGTTCGGCATTTTCATAAAGGGACGTCACGATAAAAGAAGACTCGGGTTTGAGCCACTTCAGAGGCGAGCCGTCCTTGTACATTATTTTGCCTTTCGGCTCCCATTCCCTATCCGTAACAGGCTTCCAATAGTCGGCTGGATAAAGTTCCAAAATATGAATATTGTCGGCTGTAATGATATCACCCATACCTGCCATAAGGTCTTGTATGATCAAATCAATCATGTCTCTCGTCTGCGGGATATCGTAGCTCCAAATACTCAGGAATAATGGCCTTCTGCCTTGATTGTATGGGACATCGAACCCAACAAGCCACCACCCTGGGTGGGAATCTCCGTCGTAAAGCGGGCGCAGCTCTTCAACGGCGCAGTATGGGGCCGAACCGCGCGGACAATTATTGCTCACACCAATATCAATCGCCATATCAGTAATCATAATTACTGTACTTGTATCCTGCGGCGTAGACATTAGTTCTGAAACGAGTCGCATGCCATGGTCAATAGCAGTATAGTTAAGAAAACCTCCTGGATTCGCATTTTTAATTGCCCTATATGTCGTGAAATTGTTGACCATTTTTATTCCAGATCCAAGTCCATATGCTCGGGTTATTCTGTACCTTTGGTTGAACGATGGATTATCCGCCCTGGAAACTACAATTCTTGGCACCCAAATGGTATTGAGTCTCGTAATTATGTAATCAATCAGGGGAGTTTGATTAATAATTGTGCTTTGATATGGGTCCATAGTTCCGGAGACATCCACTATGAGAGCCGTTCCAACGGGAACATTAAGAAGCGGATTAGAAAATATTTGCTCTTTTGTCTTTTCTAATGGCAGCTCGATAGTAGAAATACTATTTGCGTTCCCCCCCCCGTTTCGACTCGTTAGAAGTCCAATAACCAAAAAAGAAATGCCGAGGAGGATTATAATTGCTATAATTGGTCTAAAACTATGTCCCATTGATTGTTTTTGATCCCCCCTCTCCCGGAGATATTTTTACACTGTCAAGCGATACCTTGTGTTCGGCTTTTTCCGTATTTCTCTCCTGCCCGGTGAGAACGGCAAGCTCATCACGAATCGCTGTTAGTTCATTGTGCACACCGCCCTCACGATTCCCACTATTCCGCTGTTTAAAAGTGCTAACTCTGACAATCTCTTGACGCAAATCAGATAGTGTATTTCGAAGTTCCTCGATATCCTTTTTCCTATATTGTCTGAAATTCAAAAAGATTAGAGAGATTAGAAGTACCCATAAAATATCCAAAATCATTACCAATTACCACTGATCCCTATTTCCGAACGAACTCAATATTTTCTCGCAAAGAATACCAAATGGAGATACCTGTAAAAGAAGTTCGCTTATCGTACTGCCGTAAAGCCGTAAATCTTCAGCCGAGTTAAGAGCGGCATTAATCTCCTTAATAATATCAGATGTGACCTTTTCGCTCCATTCTGGTATTTCCGGGCGGACTATATAGCTGGTGCCTTTAACTACCGGTGAGATGTTTATATGATCCCGTCCTTGTTTAGTTCTAACAGAAAAAATAAAAGGAATCCTCTTTGTCCAA
>CAYHWL010000046.1:0-11420 GCA_964359785.1 uncultured Methanosarcinales archaeon
ACGCTCTTTTTCCCGCGCGTTTGAGAATTCATAGAACCAGACGCAAAATGTGGTGCGGTGCGCACAACACTGTTTTGCGTCGGAGTGATCATAGAAGAAATCCTTATTTTGCCCATTTATATACTGATGGATAATACAACATATATTCTTTAGAAGCCATGTTTTATCGACGATAAATCGATTCCTAATTCGCCAGTGAAGAAAGAGATAGTGAAAGGAAATAAATGGCCAAGTGGAGCAGAAAAATATGGAGAAAGATTCAAACGTCTTTCTTGGCTTGCGCCTTCTTCTTCGCAGCGGCTGCCTTAAGATCATCCTCACCTTTATCAAAGCGCATCAACTGTTGCTCGGAGTGCGTGATCACTGCTAGATCCACGGTACTTAACTTGATATTGAGAGCGGTATAAGCCATTGTCAGATAACTTACGTTATACACCTGACCAAGATGCGTGTTTTGCACGATGAAAAAGGATTTGAGAGGGAAACTCTTTGGATATTCCAAGACACGGAATTCATCACACTTCTTCCAGACTGCGGTGTCAATGTGATCCACTTTGCTGATATCCAACGGAAGAATAGGAGTCTGTGGGTCCTGCAACACCTCCTGATCAGGAATAGTCTGGATACCGCCCTCCATTGAGATCACAAACGTGACCATCCTCGCCTTCTTCTCATCATAGTAGCCAACTTGACATGCATCTTGGTTCGCCTCATCATTCATGACAAATATGTGAGCGAGAAAAGCGTCCTTGTCAGACTTGCGCCAAACCTTCCATTGAGGTGATCTTTCCAGATCAGAGACGATCTTCTTGAAGTCCATCATCTGGAGGGCAGCGTCAAACTTTATAAGGCTTATGCGAATGAATCGCCTCATGGATGAGACATACAACAAGCTGCTGGCCAACCAAGGGTATTTCCCCTGCGGAGAACACACAAGCCTAAAAATATGTGAATGGACCAGGAAAAGCCTGCGAGGAGATGGAGTCTGCTACAAACAAAAATTCTACGGGATAAACTCACACCGGTGCGTGCAGATGAGCCCTGCCATGAACCTATGCTGCATGGACTGCATCTACTGCTGGAGAGACCGGTATGAGTCACCATTTTCCACGATAGATGACCCAGTTGAGATAATCGAGAGATGCGTGCAGGCACAAGTCCAAGCGCTAATCGGATTCAAAGGCAATGATGCTGTGAGCAAGAAGAAGTACCTTGAGTCGACCTTGCCAAAACACTTCGCGATATCACTCTCCGGAGAGCCATGCGCATACCCGAAGCTGCCAGAACTGATCTGTGAATTGCATGAACGCGGAATCACGACATTTGTCGTGAGCAACGGCATGTTCCCAGAGATGCTCGCACGGATCAACCCGACACAGCTGTATCTATCATATGACACACCTAATGAAGAGCTATTCTACAAGATAGACAGACCCGACCTGCCTGACGCATGGGCACGACTAAACAAAAGTCTTGATGTTCTCCGCGAAAAAAGAAAAACGTGCAGAACAGTACTGCGCGTGACGCTTGTACGCGGCCTCAATGACAACTTCCATAAAGAGATGGCGCAGGTATTCGAGAAAACGAATCCTCTGGCTATCGAGATCAAGAGCTATATGTATGTAGGCGCATCACGGAACAAATTGACAATCAAACACATGCCAACACATGAGGAAGTGATGGAATACTCCACGCAAATAGAGAAGCACTGCGGTTACAGGGTCGTCGATGAACAGAAGCAGAGCAGAGTGACGCTCTTGATGAGACCACAAGACGCTGACAGACGGATGATCGATTATTCCACATCAGAGAAGAAGTTCGCGAAATGGACTGATGAGATCTCTAAATCGAGATGAACTTTCCATCAGGACCGGGATTCACAATCTTTACGCCACCCACCTCATCTTCAGTGCCGAAACTATCATGGATATGACCACAGACCACAAGACGGATCTTCTTTGAGTATTTCTGTATAAACTTGCGATAAGACTTATTGCCCACATGAGAGCCACTATAAAGCTGATCAGTCTTTGTGTTGTGGATCGGCTGATGGACCACCAAGACTATATCAGCAGCCCTACCAATCTTGTCCTCCACTGACCCAATAAATTCATCGAAATCAGAATCCACCTGCGAAAACCCACCACCACCAAAACCCAAGAAGAGTGTGTCGCCCACATAATACGCCTGCCTGTGGATGAAGACTAATGATTTCTCTCGCCTACAGAGCCCTTGTGTGAGGGTCTCATCTTCGTGATTGCCATGGATAAGGAGGCATCTTGTGCCCAGATCGCCAAGCTTCTTAATCGTATACTCAAGACCATTCTCGAATATGGAGATATCACCGGCGCATATGAGCAGATCAGGCTTGTGTTTGTCTATATTGATCCTTAGCTTCTCCAGGCCGGAACGCGACGCATGGATATCGGTGAAAACAAATAATTTGAGCATAGATAGGCGATAGACGCTGGATTTATAAAACTAGAGAATCCGTCATCTCAATGCCTGATAATCCTCAATTATAAGACGGTCAATATTCTGCGCGCCTTTGACGGCAAAGAGCCGGCCACCTCCAATCTCTACTAACCGTTGCGCAAAATCCCTGCCTTTTGAATCAAGATTGATGCCGATCATGCTGATTGTGATCTTTGCCCCCGCGGCGCTTGAGACCGCCTCAAGAGCCTCATCTTCAGGATGATCCCCCACAGTAGGCAGAGCATCAGTGAGAAGGACAAGATGCTTTGTAAGATCACCTCTTGGGAACAGTTCAATCGACTTTCTTATCAGACCAACAAAATCCGTCTGCCGGGATGCGCGGACCTTGACTAGCTCACGAAGCAGAAGCTTGATGTCTAAAGTAGGGGCGATAGCTTCCTTGATATCAGAACCAAAGACGATAAGCCCAACCTTATCCCTGTTCGAGATCGCTTTGTGAGCGAGAGCGACACCCGCCTTCTTGGCAAGCTCCAATTTATCACCTTTCATACTGCCTGACGCATCCAGACCATAGATCACGCTGATAGCACCCTTGGACTGCCTATCGCTTGCACGCAGATCATCGCCGTCTACGCTCACATGGCCATGCCTCAATGCCGCCTTGATAGTCGCGGACATATCCACATCCTTGAAACGATCGCCTTTCCGAAACTTGCGCGTAGCCTCCCTGTCTCCTGCCGTGCTGGCCTTCTTGTGGATCCGCTCACCAAAATAACCCTTGGGAGTGATATTGTCAAGTTCTTCCACGTATAAAAGGAAAGACGCAAGCGAGACCCCGGAATCTGTTATCTCACCTTTATCATCGAGAAGCTCCTCATCTTGGAGAGAAACGATATTCTTGGCGATGGCTATCTGCAATTCACGTTGGAACTCCGGGATCTTGACGTTACGCTTGAGATATGAAGGATCATAGCCGCTTATCAAACGCAAAAGCTTCTCGCCGTAGACTGATTCTGCCATCTGATAGTTCTTCACGATCTGACTGTACATCATGTCAGGAGTGAAACTCTTTATCCCCTGGCTCATCATCTCACCAAGAAGAAGCCCTTGATCTATCTTCTGCTTATCATTTTGCAGGACTGAACGCATCAGCTTATCCTCTTCATCCTGCGACTTGAGAGAACCCTTCTCCTCTTGACCCCTGCCTAAACGCTGGACCTGTGTATCACCGAGGTCAAAGAGAACCGCCGCGCTGCTCATCTTCATGCTGATGGCTTTGCTGGAACTTCTGGAACTGCGCCTTCACGAAATCTTCAGGCGACTGCGCGTACCTAACCGAAGGTTTTAGAGTGATACGATGGGATATGCATGAGACCAAAACATCATTGATATCATGCATGGTGACTCTTTTACGCTTATCCAACAAGGCATTAGCCTGCGCGCGTTCATACACGCCAAGCGATGCCCTCACTGAAGGCTTACGCTCTATATCCTTGTTATCCCTAAGATCCCTGATAAAATCGATAACCCAATAGAGAAGGTCATCAGGGAAATCAACAAGATTCTCCCCTTTGGATCTCACTATCTTCACTTCGATATCCCTTGATTCGGGATAGGTCATCTCAACAACATCGAAACGGTCAAGAAAAACCTCGCTTAGACGCTCTGTGCTTGAATCATCCGGATTCATAGTGCCGATGAAGATGAAATCCGCAGGGATCTCGATGCTATACGCGCCCAAAGTGGCACGGCCCTCTTCTAGCACTTGAAGAAGCGAGTTCTGGAGCTTCTCAGGACAGCGGTTCACCTCATCAAAAAAGAGTATTCCCTTGTTCGCGCGGAAAATCTTGCCCGGAGTGAAAGCCTCGATAGACAGCGGGCCAAATTTCAGGGCCTTCATAGGATCAATATCCCCTAAAAGATCTTCCACAGTAAGATCAGGCGAACCTTGGATACGGATAAAACGATCATGCCCGCCAAAAATCTTGTGCTTTGGTTTTTGCCCGATGCACCTAGGACAAGCCGGCTTTTTTGGATCACAGTGATATTCACAATCGTTTAACTCTAAGTCAGGAAGAAGCCTTGAGATGTTCTTGGCCACAGTGGTCTTGCCGATACCTGGAGGGCCAGCGATGATCGCATGATGAGAGACAAGCATGGCGCTCTTGAGATGGCGCTTCGCCTTCTCTTGGCCTAAAATATCAGAGAGCGGGTCACCTTGCAAGCTAGAAAACCACGTCGAATCCATCATGGGGCTTAAACGAGGGGATATAAAAAGATGACGGGAAATTCACTTCCTAAACTCCTTCTTGTACATCGAATAAAGCTTATCCTTCTCTTTTTTCGCTTCTGCAAGGATACTCTTTGCGAGAGGATAATGCATACGCTTCTCCAACCTTGACCGCTTCAATACTTTATCAACCTCAATTTTTGCTTCCTTCGCAGTCAGCCTCGCCAGTCGGACTCCCACTTTTAGCATACGCTCGATATCTTCTTTTGACAACACAGCGACACCCGCGGCAACACCCAGCTTCACGCCAGTCTTTAGAGTCTTCTTTGCGATTCCCATGCCTATTTTACTAGATCTCGGGTTTATAATCCTTATCGCCGAAATATGGGCTTCCTAAAAAATGAGATGAAAAGCAACAAAGACATACCCATAGCTATACCAAAGAGGATCAATGAAAGAAGCGGAAAACCCTGGTAATATGGAGGAATTTTGATCCCAATCAAGAGTGCGCCAGAGATGATACACGCAGTGATGATCAAGGCGCTTGATATCCTGTCTGAAGCTATCGCCAATGAACGACCAAGATAACCCACCTCTTGAGCCTCCACAACCACATTCACCTTACCACGGCTGATGTTGTCTAGAGCATCCATAGCCTTCTTTGGAAGACGCTCAAGGTAGGACTTAATAGTGAGCGAACGCTTGAGGATATTCTTGATGGAGACTTGAGAGTACAATTCATTTTTTAGGAGGTCGGAGAGATAAGGCTTTGATTCATCCACAAAATTGAAATTTGGATAAAGACGGATGCAAGTGCCTTCAATAGTGACTAACGCCTTCCCTAGACGCATAAGCTCCCCAGGCAAACGGATGCCATGATCCACACAGCTCACCAGGATCTGATGAAGGACATGAGTTATGCGCACCTGGGCAAGCGGCTCCCCATGCCAATATTCGATTATATCCCTCACCTCCTGCTTGAACGCAGGGAGCTGTGACTCATCAGAGACATAACCCATACTTGTGACTGTATCAAAGACCTCATCGAGATCCTTGTCCACCAAAGCGACGTATAGCCTCACGCCTTTCTCTCTAAGATCAGAAGATAATGTGCCAGTGATGCCAAAATCCAGCAGGGCGACACGATTGTCGTTTAGGACAAGGATATTGCCTGGGTGCATATCGGCATGGAAGATATCCATCTGAAAAACCTGCTTCAACGCAAGATCAAAAAGATTCTTTGCGATGGCCTGCCTATCATGATGGTTTGACCCTCCTGAGATTATTGATGAGAGCTTGACCCCATTGATATACTCCATCACAAGGACCTTCCTGGATGAGACATCACGATAGAAGAGTGGGATCTTGACAGACTTTGACCCTACAAAACCCTTATAGAATTTGTCGATATGCGCGCCTTCCTCCAAGAAATTGAGTTCATCCCTCGTGTACTGCTCAAATTCCTCCACAATCTGCACAGGAGAGAAACCCTTGCCCTTGAAACGCTTTTCAAGCCGATGGGCAAAGAAATACATCAAATCCGTGTCCGCACGGAACTTCTCCAGGATCCCAGGACGCATCACCTTGATTACGACCTTTTCGCCAGAATGCAATCTAGCAGTATGGACTTGGGCGATACTCGCAGAACCTATAGGCTCACGCGAAAAATCAGCAAAGACTTTCGTGAGAGGCTTGCCCAGCTCTTGTTCTACCACCTGCCTTACCTGCGCAAAAGGAATCGGAGGCACAGTATCCTGGAGCTTGGCGAACTCCTCACAGTATTCCCTTGGAACCAAATCAGGACGGATACTTAGAAGCTGGCCTAGCTTGACATAGAAACCCCCAAGACGCTCAAGCACCCTCCTAAAACGCTGCGGCCTATCCTGCGCAGGAGCCTTTGCGCCAAGCAGTCTGGCAAAGAGGGGGAGATGATTGCGCATGTCCAACTCATCGACCACAAAATTGAGCCCTTCCCTGGCAAGAATGCCGCACACAACGCTAATCCTACGAAGACCAGACTCGGTTTCCATACCAAAACACACGCAAACACACTATAAAAGAATTGCCTGTGGAAAAAACGAGTTTTCCAAGCGCTGATGCCACGCACAAACCAACCTTTTTATAGGGACCACACGAACTCCCAAAACACATATGACATATATACTTATCATAACAGAGAAGCCATCGTCGGCACAGAAGATAGCTGTGGCGCTAGCGGATGGGGACCCTGTGAAGAAAAGTGACAATACCGTCCCGTACTACACTCTTTCGCACAACAAACAGCAGATCGTCATCGTGCCAGCAGTAGGACACCTCTATGGCCTGCGCGAGATAAAGACAAAAGGATCATTCAAGTATCCCACATTCTCAACAGAATGGGCGCCCATCGCGGACTTCAAGAAAGAAGCTAGCTATGGAAAGAAATACCTCAATCTCATAAAGAAGCTTGCCAAAGACGCAAAATCATTCTACATCGGCACAGACTACGATATAGAGGGAGAGACGCTAGGCTACAACATACTGCGTTTCGCCTGCGGCAAAGAAGACGCAAAACGAATGAAATATTCCACACTCACAGTGAAAGAATTGAGGGATAGCTTTGACCATGCCATGCCACACATCGACTTTGGACAGGCAAACGCAGGGGTCACACGACACACACTTGACTGGTATTATGGAATCAACCTTTCACGTGCGCTCACAACAGCTATAAAGACGGCTGGCACATTCAAGATACTCTCAAGCGGAAGAGTACAGGGCCCCGCACTCAAGATAATCGTCGATCGGGAAAATGAGATAAAGGCGTTCAAACCCGTCCCATTCTGGCAGATATCATCAGATGTGCTTGCACAGAAAAAAGAAGTGCTATTTTGGCACACCACCGACAAATTCTGGGAAGAGAAGGAAGCAAAGAAGATATTTGACAAGATAAAAAGCGAGAAGAAAGGGAAAGTCATAAAGGTGGAGAAAAGCCAGAACAAACAGACGCCGCCACATCCATTCGATCTGACCACACTCCAGACTGAAGCTTATGCCACCATAGGGATATCACCAAAAAATGCGCTCGCAGTCGCACAAGGCCTTTATCTACGCGGACTGATATCATACCCTAGAACAAGCAGCCAACAGCTGCCAGAATCTCTGGGATTCAAAGGACTTCTTGCAAAACTATCAAAACAAGACAGATACAAACCACTATGCGCCATTGTGCTAAAAGGGCCGCTTAAACCAAACAACGGAAAAAAGACAGACCCAGCACACCCAGCCATATTCCCAACAGGAGTCATCCCTAAGAAGATGGATGAGAGAGAGACGAAAATCTATGATCTGATAGTCCGACGATTCTTATCCACATTCGGTGAACCTGCCATCCGAGAGACACTCGCCATCACACTAGGGATCAAACAAGAGCCATTCGAAGCACGAGGGACACGGACAATCGAACCAGGATGGCATGCCCTTTATGGTCCATTTGTCAAACTTGAAGACGAAGATATGCCAGCAGTCAAAGAGGGGGAAGAACTCCCAATCAAAAAGACAGAACTACTGGCCAAAGAGACCCAGCCACCAAAACGATACAATGATGCCAGCATAATCAAGGAGCTAGAAAAACGGAACCTTGGAACCAAAGCGACAAGGGCGCAGATAGTAGAGACATTACGTCAACGCAACTATGTCAGCGGAAACCCAATCGAAGCCACTGAACTTGGAAACCACATCTGCGCAGTGCTTGAAAAGTATTGCCCAAAGATAGTGGACGAGGAATTGACCAGGAACTTCGAAGAAGAGATGGAAGACATCCGCGAACAAAAACAAAAACCAGAGAAAATACTCGCTAAAGCACGCGAAGTGCTGACCAAAATCCTTGATGAATTCCGTGTGAAGGAGAAATCCATAGGAAAAGAGCTCTCCACAACTTTCGCCGAAACCCAACAGGCGCTAAGCACGCTTGGCACCTGCCCCATCTGCAAAGATGGAACACTCCAGATACGCAAGGGAAAATTCGGCAGATTCGCGGCGTGCAACAAATACCCAAAATGCGAGACCACATTCAAACTCCCTGGAAACGGCATGATAAAGTCCACAGAAAAGGCATGTGAAACCTGCCAATACCCACTAATATTGATATTCAAAAAAGCCAAGAAGCCACAGCAGGTGTGCTTGAATTCTAACTGCCCTACCAAAAAACAAGTGTTTGAAAATGAAGGAAAGAGCTGTCCCAAATGCGGGAATGGGAAGCTGATCATCCGAAAGTCCGTCTATGGATGGTTCTTGGCATGCGACAAATTCCCAAAATGCTTCCACATCGAAGGACGGGCAAAAAAGAAACCTGAAGAGACGCCCACTGATAAACCTACCAAGAAACCAAAGAAGACCAAGAGTGCATAACCCATTTAAATCAACGATTATTCTGTCAATAAATGAGATGGGGGATACTGTTATTTGCGATATTGATGGCTAGCGCAGGAGTTTATGCCAGCGAAGGCACAATCAAACTCATGGCTGTCTCTGAAGAGAGCGGAGTACAGACCGGAAGCATAGCCACCTTACACCTTGAAACCCGTGAAGGAAGCGGACGGGTATTTCTCGAGACGTTCCCATTATCCAAAGCCGACACACAGATATCCATGAGATTCGCAAAACAAGTGGCATGCAACCAATTGAGCGTCGAGTGTCAAAAGATGGACTTCATCTACACCCTACGAGCAAATAGCGCCGTCATCGGAGGCCCAAGCGCAGGGGCCGCAGCTGCAATATTGACATATGCGGTGCTCTCGGACCTTACCCTGCCATTGGACTCAAGCATCACAGGCACAATAAACAGCGGAGGGCTTATAGGAGGGGTCGGAGGGATAAAAGAGAAGATAGCCGCCGCAGGCAACGCTGGAATAAAGACAGTCCTTATCCCTTCTGGGAAAAGGGAACTAAGCGAAGGAAACATCACCACAGACCTTGTCGAATTCGGACAGAGCAAGGGGGTGAAGGTGCTGGAAGTGCGGACGATAGATGAAGCGATAGACGCCATGATGGGACGGAAAAGCCAAAAGCCAGCCATACATCTGCAAGTGAACCCCGAGTACACGGACATCATGAAGAATGTATCATTACATCTTTGCGAGAGGGCCAGAAAACTAGAGAGGCAATATATGGCTGAATCAGGCGAGAAAAATGAGTTTCTAGATGCCGCACAAAAATCGCTTGATCAAGCATCAAGAGCCGCTCAAATGGGCGACCATTATAGCGCAGCATCATTCTGCTTCCGGGCCGCAATAAACTATGATTACCTCTACCAGGACCACAAGAACCTAAGCAAACAAGAAATTGAAGTCGCAGCATACAAACTAAAACAGAGCGTGAACAAATTCTCGGAGTACTTGGGGGCAAAGAAACTGCTGACACTCACCGAGCTACAGGCTTATATGATCGTAGAAGAGAGACTATCAGAAGCGCAAGAGACAATCGAGGAGATATACAAGACCAACTCAAGCGCCTCGTACATGCTCGCTTCTGCCACCGAAAGAGTTGAATCAGCCGTCGTATGGTCCAAATTCTTCATGATGGGCGGCGCCAAATACCAAGTGGACAACACCACGCTGGCCCAATCCTGCGAAGACAAGATACGCGAAAGCGAAGAGAGGTACCAATACCTCCAGGTGTATATCCCAAAACAGTTCGAAGAGATAAAAAAAGAGATAGAACAGGCCGGAAATGATATGTATGAAGGAAAATACGAGATGTGCCTCACCAAGGCAAGCAAGGCAAAAGCCGAGGCAGACAGACTCATAAATCTGCTTGGCACAGATGAAGACCAGATCCATGGATTGCTTGAGAATAAACTGGCGGTCGCAAAACAGAGCATATACAAATCAGAGCAAAAAGGCGTATTTCCGATCCTTGGATATTCATACTATGAGTTTGCAAATTCACTCAAAGGGACAGATCCTCTAGCGGCTATGCTGTATGCCGAATATTCACTGGAGTTCTCTAATCTAGATATGTATTTCTCACAAGGAAGTTCAATCGATGACGGGTCAGTCCTACCATGGTCTTGGGAATATATCCCGTGGATCGTGGGTGGGATAATCCTGGGAATGATGACTGTGGGAACACGAGAACAGCATTAGTACTCAAACAGGTACGAAAGATGTTACTACTCCCAAATGCACAATGAGCGAAACCTTTAAATATAAAGATGCCTATCCAGTGGTAACGGGGTTTAAGTGGTACTCACAATCTATCACCTCTTTTTCCCGCGCCAGTAAGCGTTTACGCTTACTGGCGAGGGTTTTTTTCTCTGAACAGCAGATAGAAGCATATTCTAGGAGGCGCAATTTTGACACCCCTTGCCTGCAGAGGCGACAACATTGAAGATAAATAGTTGAAACTAGAAAACTCAAGAAAAAATACGATAGAAGAAAATGGGATCAACGGCTCTTGACTTCAGGATCCTTATACTTTGGACGGATGCGCCACCAGCGATCCACCTTGGATTCGTTTTCCCTAACAAGCGCAATATCAACATCAGGAGAATACTTCTGGATCTCTTTGAGCCTCTCGTCAACACGAGCAGACCTGTCCTGCTTTTGCTTTTTTGGCTGTTTTAGCGCCCTTAATTTCTGACGTTTCTTCCTACTCATAACGAGTCACCCCGCATAAAAAGCCAAGGAGAGCAGGGGTTTAAGTAGTTTATGATATATGACAGTATCTCCGTAGGTTAGGTTGGTTCTCGAGATGTGTATCTGCTAAATGTGGG
>CAYHWL010000047.1:0-2473 GCA_964359785.1 uncultured Methanosarcinales archaeon
ATACACTTGTGGATTGGATAAAACGGGCATGGGCAAGCATATTCACCACAGAACGAGCCAAACATATGAATGAGTACAACATGTTCCCATCTGTGATAATACAACCAGCTGTGCATGAGACAAAATACGGACAGCTGTTCACACTAAACCCTTTGACCAACTCAAAAGAGAAGATGATAGTAGAAGTGCAGTCCCCAAAACACTATTTCTTTCTGGTGAATAAAGAAGACCATTCCGTGGTCAATGAGAAAGATTTCTTCACTATCAATTCACCGCTTTTTATCGAGGAGAAAGGGAAATTGTGTGAATTGGCTGAGAAAGTCGATAAGTACTTCTCAAAGCCGCAGAAAGTGCGATGGATATACGGCAAAGAGCCATATCTGGTGAGTTGTGAGGATATCACACCTGATGATAAGCAATATTTCTTGAAATTGGCCAATAAGCAGGATCCACTCAAGATCAACTTGAAGAATGCTGTGTCAAATATGGTGCGGAAAGTCTCTGATTAGGCCAGCCAATTGGCTTCTTCAGGGTCTAGACCGAACTCTTCTTTGAACTGCGCTTTTATCTGGGGGTTTTTGCACATGACCCTAACATAAGGGATGACATCTTGGGCGATGCGCTTCGCGCTTGAATGGGTCGCGTCAGCTATCTTTTGCGCAATCACTTTTCTCTTTTGGTGCTTCATATTGAGGCGCCAGATATTGAGACCTCTTTGGGACTGTTTGTATTGGGAGTAGGAAGTGGATCTCTTTTGCTTCGCTATGTTAACACCTGCCGTCTCCATCGCCCCTTTGTAGATGAGGAAACGCCAGTGCTGCTTGCGCATTATACGGCCACGGTAGACATCCGCACGACTTAGCGCGTCATACGCGTCGGCTAATTCCCTTGGTTCACTAAACTCGTTTGGGACATTCTCCACCAACCATTGAAATATCTCATCAGGATTCTCCTCCACATTCATGAATGCGTCTTTGGCTTCCTTGAGAGTGCCGCGGAAAACGGTCGCGAGCGCTGTCAGGATGGATTCGGTCTTGTCTCTAGGCGATAGGTCGTTTAGTATCGAGAGGTCTAAACGCTTGGAGGTCTGGCTTAGAGATTGGAGGTCGTTGATAGCCGCGCGGAAGTCGCCTTTGGCTCTCTTTGCGAGATCCATAATCCCATCCGGAGTGGCCAGGATGCCTTCTATCGCGCATATGCCTGCCAAGCGTTTGGCAATCTGCTGTGTGTCAGGATCCTGGAACTTGACCATCTTTGTGGCGTTTCTTAATTGCGAGAACTTGTTGTCCCAGATGTCATTGGCCGTGAGGATGACAGGGTATGGACTTGTGTCGACGATCTCTTTTATCGCGCCTAACCCTCCCCGATCTTCGTTGCCGGCGATACTGTCCACTTCGTCGATGAGGATGAGCTTGCCCTTGAAAAAAAGAGATTGGTTCTTCACCGCCTGGCCGACACGCTCTTCGATCTCTTTAGCGTTTCTGTGGTCTGATGCATTCACTTCCACCAGCTCAAGATTGTACTTTCTTGAGAGTACGACTGCACTTGCGGTCTTGCCGCATCCGGGGGGGCCGTAGATGAGGATGCCTCTCTTTTTTTGGGACTTGAAGTTTGTGAGGAAGTCATTTAGCTCTTTTAAGGCCGGTTCTTGGCCAAGGATATCTTTTTCTTGTCTTGGTTCGTGGTTTTTGAGGTAGGAGAGGGCCATGGCAGTGGGTATGCCGGCGCGTATAATAGGGTTTCTGTGGAGTGGCATCACATATGCGATACACATTTGTACACACGTTAAATGCGAAATGTTGGGATATCAATACACATTTATACACACTTGATAATCAAGAAAATGCCTGAAAACTGACTATACTGACCAAACGTATAGTATCAATCACAAGAATCGAGGAGATGATCAGGTATGGCATCAAGCAAATTGATTAGGATCGCAAAACGGCTAGTCGAGCGAGACAAGTCTGTATTTGATGAACTATAGAAAATCATCTTAATTTTCGGATGTCTTGGAACAAATGCAAGGTGATTTTCTAATAATCAAATCACATTTTGATTGGAACTTAAACTCCGATTATTAATGTGATTTGATATAATAGAGTTTGAGAAGACCAAGAAAATGAGAACAAAGACGAGGCTGAACTTCACGATCGATAAAGGAGCCGCCATGAAATTCCGGAAATATTGCCGTGATAATGGGTATAACATGAGCGCCAAGATCGAAGAGGCGATAAAAAAGATGATATAGGGATCATTTTAGTAGGGACCATTTTAGAAACGTTTATGAGCAAATCAAGAAACCCCTGTGCGATGACCGGCATCCATCAGATCCAACAGCGAGTGCTGCTCAATATGGAACAGTATCATCGCGTGCAGTCAGAGCTCTCCTCCTATATGTGTGAGAAATATGTCATGCTCACTTATCGATTCGGCGGATATGAAGGCAATAAAGGCGATATCCGCATCCGAT
>CAYHWL010000047.1:2483-11092 GCA_964359785.1 uncultured Methanosarcinales archaeon
ATGGGTAGGCCCGCTAGTAAATGAGTGGAAAAGCGCCAATAAGCTGGTCAACGTGGGCCATATCACCGATGCCAAGCGACCCAGGATACCTATGCCGATTTCTCTTGAGGAGGCGGTGAATTCCGCTAAAGAGCTTGATAGGAAATACCCTCATGACCCCTGGTGGACCAAATATATCCAAAAAGCGCAAGTGCCATCTGCGGAGCATAAGTTGACGCTGTCTTTGCAGGATATGTGGAATGTCAATGTCGGATTCAGGTATATCCTAGAGGCTTATCTAATGGCTGGTCCGGATACTGATGATGCCGCGGTGCATACCTCTATTCGCGAAGTCCTTGCACAACTTGGTCTGGAAGAGACACCAAAGGAGATGTATAACAAGGCAACAGCGTATTTTGTCAAGATGGGACAAAAGAAAGAGGAAGGGGAGATACCCGCAAGAGTCCGACAGCGTGATCCTCACAGCAACCTTGAGATCTATAACATGATCGATGTGGGGATACTGCCTATCGAGTTCTTGACACGGAAATAGGGAAAGGCATTAAAATGTCTGGCTGAACCCTGCTCTATGGGCAAACGTATAGGGAAAAAGCAACAGGAAATCGCCAGGTCACTGACATTGTGGCGGGAGCTATTCGGTCTTGACCAGGCGGATCTGGCTCGTTTGACACGGATGAATCCTACCAGGATATGTGATCTGGAGAATGCCAAAGATAGCCCTGATGATGGGGAGGCATTCACCCTTGCAAGAGTGTATGATATCAGCGAAAAACAGCTATACGATTATCCTCCAAGCATCCCTTTTATCGTGCAAACCAATCTTGAGAGGTTGATAAACGGCAAGCAGAACAAATTGCCACGGAATTTTTCGAGGAATAATAAGAACGAGAAAACGAGAGAGATGATAAAGTACGTTTTGATCCAAGAAAAGATGCATATTAGCAATGACCTTGAGGGCGTGTTGCAGCTGAAGTCTAGCCAGATGAAAAAATACAAACTCTCAAGCTGGCTCACAGAACATTATCAAAACAGCATCCCTCGGATGATAAAAGACCTGTTCCCTGACAAGGCACCAAAAATCGGGAAGTCCCGGATCTCCAATGAGGATAAGACTGTCTTGATGCATCAAAGGATAGAATCATTGCGCGAATATTTTTGTGGGGTTGATCCAGAGACGATACGCGGAGCCATCGACAAAGAGTTTATGTATTCACGATTGGGGAGCGCGACATTCACCCACAAATACAATGAGTCTCCCGAAAAAGCCGTGAAAGAGCTTGCGCCTCATCTTCCGCTTTGGGTCTTGCGAAAGAATCAACGGTTGATGGCAATAAGACAAAAGCATCAAGAGACAATAAAGAGGTTTACCCAGTACCTTGCCGGAGTCAGACCAGATGATAATGTGGTCATCAATTCAACATACTGTCAGAAACATCTTGGAGTGCACGTGTTCAAACAGTATTTTGGATTGTCTCCTGTACGGGTGGCAGAAGAGATAGCGCCGCATTTGGCTGGTTGCGTCAAATATTCTCCTCACATAAAGCTAGGGGAGCCGGGCTTTGAGGGACGTAAAAACCGCCGCAAAAACGCATATCATCCTGCGGCATACAATCCAAGACCTCGCATTTTGAGCAATCAAACCATAAACATCGCTGAACTGGTCCGACATTATTCGCATATCTATACTAATCTACCCTCGAAAGCAAGCCAAGAAAGACGGATTGCGCTTGCCAAGAGCGTGCAGGGTCTGCAATGGTTACAAGACTATCCCTCTGCTTCCATCACCGAAGATGCCATCCAAACATTCGAGGCGAAACACGGGAATTATCTAGTCGCTGTGATGGTCAGGATAGGATTGGACAGGGGCTTTGAAGGGGAATCATATCAGAAGAATTTCATCGCAGCCAATTTCAGAAGATACCTAACCCATCTTTTGAGATGCTCTGAATATGATCCTGACGCTCATCTGCCTTCTGACACAAATCACCTATTTGCGAGTGAGAAAGGGAAGAAAAGAAAGACATATCGGTCGATATCCTTATAAAGAAATGCCTGGTTCTTGGACGTTATGGCAGATGCATACGGAGTCTCACCTCTAGTCGAGAAGAGTTGGTCAAAGGAGATGGAAAAGGCAGTCTATACCGCCTGGAAGGATTCTAAACCGTACAAGTTCGACAAAAAGACAAAGAAGAAGATTTACTCGATCGATACACCGCCTCCTTATGTGAACGCTCCGATACATATCGGTCAGGCAACAACCTATGTGTTGATGGATATGTTCGCCCGTTATAAGAGAATGACAGGATACGAAGTCATCTTTCCGCTTGGGCTTGATAGGAATGGTTTGCCAATCGAGATGGCCGCAGAGAAAAAATTCGGCAAGAAATGCAATATGGTCACTCGTGAAGAATTTATAACGATGTGCCAGAAAGTCCTTGAGGAAGCATCAACAAAGACCACTGAATCATTCATGCGCTTGGGTACAAGCATGACCTCATTTGAGATGGGAAATGAACCTGGCGACCTTTACATGACTGATTCACCTGAATACCGCGCTTTGACCCAAAAGACATTCGTCGACATGTGGAAGAAAGGGCTTATCTATGAAGCGGAAAGGACCAATAATTACTGTCCCGGGTGCCGCACCACTATCGCTGATTCAGAGATTGATTATAAAGATGAGAATTCTCTTTTCACGGATATCAAATGGAAAGTCGCCGGATCAAAAGGGGAGATAGTCATAGGGACCACACGTCCTGAATTTTTGTGTTCTTGTGAGATGGTGCTCTATAATCCAGAAGATACCCGTTATACCCATCTTGAAGGGAAGAAAGCTATCGTCCCGATCTATGGTCGCGAGGTTTTGATCAAAGCGCATCCAATCGCGCAGATAGACAAAGGGACAGGCCTTGTCATGATGTGCGCATTTGGAGACTATACCGACATCCGATTTTTCCGTGATGAGAAATTAGCGCCTAGGATAAGCATAGGGCTTGATGGCAGGATGAATGATCACGCGGGGGCTTACAAAGGGCTCAAGGTCAAAGAGGCTAGAGCCAAGATACTTGAGGATCTCAAGACTGCGGGACTCATTGTCGCACAAAGACAGATAACGCACAGCACGCCAATTTGCGAGAGAAGCAAAGACGCCATCGAATTCATAGGCATGAGCGAGTTCTACGTCAAACAGCTCGACTTCAAAGACAAGATGAGAGAGATGGCTGACAAGCTCCATTGGTACGCTCCCGAATCAAAGAAAATTCTTCTTGACTGGATAGAAGAAGTGTCCATCGATTGGCCTATATCAAGACGCCGCGTCTATGCCACTGAAGTGCCTCTATGGTACTGCAAGAAATGCCGTGAGCCGATCTTGGCTGTTCCTGGAAAATATGTCCAACCATGGAAGGATGTGTGTCCTGTCAAGAAGTGTCCGAAGTGTTCTAATCTGGAGTTTGAAGGAGAGACCAGGGTGTTTGACACCTGGTTTGACAGCTCAATATCGCCTTTATATGTCCTGAAGTGGGGTGTCGACGACGCATTTTTCAAGAAAACTAAACCCGCGACACTACGTCCTCAAGGAAAAGAGATTGTCCGCACTTGGTTGTATTATACTCTGCTTAAATGCTATCATCTGACCGGCGAGTGCATCTTCTCTGATGTGTGGATCAACTATCACATCACGGATGAGAAAGGAAACAAGATGGCCAAGTCTGTCGGTAATGTAATAGACCCTCATACGATCATGGAGAAAAACGGCGCTGAACCATTCAGACTATGGTGCGCTGTGGAAGGAAATCTAGAGGCAACAGATCTCCGATGCTCGGAACCACGAATAGAGGGGGCTGGAAAGACGATCAATAAATTATGGAATGTGGCGAAATTTGTGTCGGCTTTTCCTAAGGTATCTGGAAAGGTTTCGCTATGTGAAGCTGATAGGTGGATACTTTCTGAACTCGATAAAATTGTCCACCTGGCAAATGATAGATATGAGAATTATGACTTCCATAATCCATCAGTGGCTCTTCGTAATTTCTTATGGGAAAGTTTTGCGTCGCATTACTTGGAACTAGTGAAGGCACGTGCTTACAATTCTGAAGGGAAGTTCTCTAAGGAAGAGCAGAATGGAGCGCTTGAGACGCTCAATACCTGCTTGGATACGATCTTGTTATTGTGGGCGCCAGTGATGCCGATGCTGACATCACATATCTACTCTGTGCTTTATTCTAAAGATGTCCATACACAGAAATTCGTTGTGGCCAACGGGAAACACAAGACCGAACTTGTGACCGAAGAAGTCTGCGCATTAAACGGACAGATATGGAAAGCGAAGAAGGACGCTTCGTTGTCGCTTAAGGCGCCTGTGAAAGAGTTGTGCATGCCTTCCAAGTTCAAAGCCATCGAGAAGGATCTTCTTGCCGCTCATACAATCGAAAAGATAAAATGGGTGGATGAGGTCAAGATAACACTATGAAACACTCTAAATATTTGTTGGCAGGGGATATCGGCGGGACGAACACCACAATGGGGCTTTTTGAGATATCTTCTGGATGTAATGGTCTTCTTGGAACACGATCATATAGCACACGAAATATCTCGAACCTCAAATTCCTGATAGAAGACTGCAAAGCGCAGTTCTTGAAGAGCCATAAAGTAGACGTTGACTTGGTGAGCTTGGCTGTCGCAGGACCAGTGTCAGTCGATCATCAATATGCTCGATTAACCAATGTGAGATTGGAAGCTGATGCCAAAGGGCTTAGCAAGTCATGCGGACTTGATGTATTGCTGCTCAATGATTTTGAGGCTATCGGTTACGCGCTGGCCGAGAATAAACTCAAAGATGCAATATGCTTGAAAAAAGGAAGGAAGGTCCGTGGAAACATGATTGTCGTCGGGGCTGGGACTGGCCTTGGGAAAGTCACGATCGCGTATGACCAAGACAGATACATAGTGATGCCAAGTGAAGCAGGACACACGGATTTCGCTCCAGTGAATCACTCTGAGATGGAATTGATGGAATTTGTCAAAGAGACAAATAGGATCCGCGGCGCAGTCGACTGGGAGCATCTGTTAAGCGGACGCGGGCTCACCAATATCTATGAATTCCTGCACACTTCGAAGGGTTTCCACGCGACTAAATATACTTTGGATGTCGATAGTCAAGGCGGGTCGCCTGAATTGATAAGCCTCTATAAACAACGGGATAAGACCTGCAAGGCGACTTTTAGGCTTTTTTCTTCCATGTATGCCAGATTCATCCGGAATCAGGCGCTAGACTCCTTAAGCACTGGGGGAGTGTATGTTGCTGGCGGGATCGCAGTGAAGAATCCAGAGATTTTTGACAAGAATTTCGTGAATACTTTTTCTAGCAATACCGCGCAATCCTGCTTACTCAAGGATATGCCGATCTATCTTGTGACAGATCTACGAGCTGGGCTTGTGGGGGCTGGGATCGCTGGAAAGAACCACATAAGCCTTTTATAGAGTGTTTCTGATAAGAGGATATGGGCAATCTCGTGTTTCGACAGCTAAAAGCTCTCTTTCTTGCCAGCTGGAAAGAGAGCATGGCGTATCGATTCGATATGTTAGTGTCTATCTTTGTGAGCCCAATCTTTTTTGGCGTTCAGTATATTGTCTGGGGAAGCGTGTTTGGGAACACCACTGGGATGATAGCAGGATATACTTTTAGTTCTATGATGCAGTATTTCGCTTTGTCGTTCTTGACTGCTTTTATCATCTGGGATGAGACTGCATGGGCCATCGCTGAACGGGTGAAAAGCGGGGATTATATGCTGCAGCTATTGAAACCAATCAGCGCGAATAGATGGTACTTTTTCTCTAAATTAGGCAATCGCGCTCTTGCGACATTAGTAGAATTCGTGCCGGTGCTGTTCATCTTCTGGTTCCTGTTTGGGATACCCCTGTTTTCGGATGTGACAAGACTGCCATGGTATGGAGCAAGCATAGCATTATCTTTTGTGCTATTATACCAAGTGCAGTTCCTCATGGGGATGGTGTCGTTTTTTGTCGTCAAAGCAGATGGACTACGACGGATAGTCGTGTGGACACTGCCTTTTTTTAGCGGGCAGTACTTTCCACTCGCTCTATTGCCCGTGTGGATAGGGAACCTTTTTGCTGTGACACCCTTCCCATGGATAGTGTTTTCTGCGATATCCGTCTATCTTGGAGGCATGACCCTTGGGTCTTTGCACCTTGTGCCAATGGAAATCCTGGGAGTCCAGTTGGCTTATTGCGCGGCTCTGGGTGTGTTCAACTGGGCAGTATATGACCTCGCCTTGAAGAGATATAGCGGGGTGGGCGCATGAGAGGTTCTATCAAGGTGCATGTCGCGGGGATAAAGACAGCGCTTTCCTCACGACTTGCGTATCGTTTTGATCTGATAATCTCAATGATCACGATGTCCATCACAGAGATAACACCTGCTGTGATGACTCTTTTGATCTATAATAACAGTAACGGCTTTCCAGGGTGGACATGTGAACAGGTGTTGCTGTTGCAGGGGACTTTTATGCTCGCAAAAGGGATAGCTTTTCCTTTGTTCTTTGGACTGGTATGGAAGACTATAATAAGCGTGCGTGATGGCACATTCGATTTGTTTTTGCTCAAACCAAGGTCAGTATTGCATATGATAATCGTCCATTCTTTTGATACGGAAGACATCGGTAAATTCTTTGTAGGTGCGATCGTGTTTGGATACGCGGCTGCGCATGTGCAAGTTGTGTCTTACTTACGTTGGGTAGAGTTCTCTATGCTATTTTTGGTCGCGCTTGGAGTGCTTTTCGCCTGTGCCATGATAATGTCAGGGATCGCCATCAGGTTTGTCAAGAGCTGGCGGCTATACGAGATAATGGGAAGCATCTGGGATCTGGGGATGTATCCATCCGCGATAAAGTATCCCGCAGTGAACTTCTTTATCACATTTGCCGTGCCCGTGCTGGCCATCGCGTATATACCCTCTTCGGTATTACTTGATGTAGGAGTGCCGCATTGGCAATATACTTTATTTGGCTCCGCAGTCTTTATAACATTAGCATATGGGTTTTGGCAGTGGTGTCTGAAGAGCTACACTAGCGCAGGCGGATAGATGAAAGAAATGATACAAGTGAGGAACCTGAACAAGACATTCGTGTCTGTCAAAAGAGGCGAAGGATTCTCTGCTGCCTTGAAGAGTTTTATCTTCCCTACTAAAGAGACCAAACATGCCTTGTCAGATGTCTCTTTTTCTATCCCTGCTGGCGAGATATGCGGCTTTCTTGGGCCAAATGGGGCTGGAAAATCGACTTGTATCAAGATATTGTCTGGCATAATGTATCCTACTTCTGGCACAGTATCTATCATGGGATATGTGCCATGGGTGAATCGAAAGGCTTATGTCAGGAATATCGGAGTCGTGTTTGGACAAAAATCACAATTGTGGTGGGATCTTCCACCTATTGATTCGATGCACTTGAATAAAGCGATCTACGATATACCTGATAAGGTGTTTTTCCGGAATCTTAATTCGATGGTCAAGATGCTTGGGGTAGAGGATGTCGTCAAGAGACAGACTAGGACACTTTCTCTTGGTGAGCGGATGAAATGCGACTTTATCATCGCCATGCTGCATGATCCTAAGGTCGTGTTCCTTGATGAACCCACCATCGGACTTGATGTGTTCGCCAAAGAAAGCATAAGGGAGTTTGTGTCTAGCTGGAATAGAAGGAAAGGGACGACATTCATACTCACAACACATGACCTGGATGATATCGAGAGATTGGCATCTCGCATCATTGTGATTGATCAAGGCAAGATGATATTTGACGATAAATTAGCGGCATTGCGCACAGAGATGGGTGCGCACAAATACGTCACAGTGAGCTGCAAGAATCCGATTGGGCCCGTGAGCCATGGAGCGAAAGTGCTGCGGCGGCTTAGCTCTTCAGAGAAGCAGTTCCGGCTGGATACTGGCAAGCGGAGCATCGGAGAATTCATCAAAGAGGTATCGCGAGGGAATCAGCTTGTTGATTTGACAGTCGAAGAACCTCCAATCGAGGAGATCATAAAGGAGCTGTATGGGAAGGGGAAGTGAGGCAAAAAGACTATTTGGTCTGATAGGCCAAATAAAGGTCTGATTATTTGGTCTGGCAGGCCAAATGCCAATGAAGAGGATATCCCTACTAATACTATCAAGCGGGCACTTAGAGCCTTTTTTCAAAACAATCCCTAAATGATTTCATGCGTCTTTTGTTGTTTTTCCAGTTCATATACTTCAACGCACCAAAAAGGCTTGCCAGATTGGAAAATTTGTGGTTAAGGGTTGAATCTGTTTGATTTTCAATGTCTGCCATACTTAGCATGAGCGACAATGACTACTAAAAACTTGCCATGAATTCACAATTTCTCAAGATCGTATTCTTCATATTTGTAGAATTTGAGGGCATCTTTCCAGTCAGCTATGATGTCCTTGAATTTCTGCCGGAGGTGACTAGAACTGAATCTCTATCAAGCCTCTGTTTAGTATGCCCATGACATTCTCCATGCGGTCTCTTAATTCTCCGTCTGTGGAGGCTTGCTTGATCTGGGTGGACATGTCGATGATCTGTCTGAAGAAA
>CAYHWL010000048.1:0-10587 GCA_964359785.1 uncultured Methanosarcinales archaeon
ATGTGATTGGCAGTGTGGTATTTGGTAGATTGTTCGCTGTGGTCAGCTAGGCCGCCTTTGAATTTGCCAGCGGAGGCAGTTCGAGACAGGTCTTGATGAGAAGAAAGAAGAATTAAGAAAGTCTAGTCTAGGAAAACAGGAGGAGCCTCTCTGCTTGCGCCCCTTCCAGGATTCTTTTGGATGGATTGCGATCCACCACCATAATCCCTACGCTCTCCATCCCTTCGATCGAAATTACCCCTTGGACCACGGAACCTATTGGCCCCGCTGTACATCGGAGCGTTGTTATCCCTGCCAGAGCCTGCTTTTCGCATCGGAGGCGCCTGCACGTCAATCTTGTCGACGTTGATCTTGATCCCCAACCCTTCAATCTTATAGAGGAATTCGAAATCCTGATCGGTCAATAGAGTGATCGCCTTTCCGGATTCTCCAGCCCTTGCGGTACGACCGATCCTATGGATATAGTCCTGCTCGAACTTTGGAACATCATAGTTAATGACGTGAGTGACCCCTGGAACGTCGATACCTCTTGCCGCCACATCAGTAGCTACCAAGATACGGCATTTGCCGTCTCTAAAAGAGTCCATGACCTTCTCACGCTTGTTCTGTCGCAAACCTGCGTGGAGCGTGTCTACGGGGAACCTATCATGATTGAGCCATTTCCCAACGAAATCACAAGAAGCCCTTGTGCCGCAGAAGATAAGAGCCAGATTAGGGTTCTCATCCTTGAGGATTTTGGTCAAAGCAGAAATCTTGGCCCTTCGTTCAGGGACCTGAAGGAACTTCTGAGTGATCTTCTCAACCGCGATGAACTCTGATTTACCCACCATAGGCGGATTCCGCATATAGTTCTTGGCTATCTCCTGACAATCCTTTGGCATCGTCGCGCTGAACATGAGAGTCTGACGCTCAGAGGGGGCTTGCGAGAAGATGGTCTTGATATCGTCACGAAAACCCATATCGAACATACGATCAGCTTCATCTAATACGATGAACTGTATATCCTTTAGGTCGATATAGCCTTGACGCATGTGATCCAGAAGACGTCCCGGCGTTGCAACGATGACATCATAACCTCTTTGAAGCTGGAATATCTGCTCGTTCATCGACGCGCCGCCATAGACAGCGACGATCCTTGTGCCTAAATACTTCCCAAACTTCTTTATCTCTTCAGAGACCTGCAAAGCAAGCTCCCTGGTAGGGACCATGACAAGACAAGTCCTGCCTGGCTTTAGGAGATGCAGCATAGGCAAACCAAAAGCCGCTGTCTTACCCGTGCCTGTCTTTGCCTGACCGATAAGGTCGGAGCCCGTCAAGACAAGCGGAATCGAAAGCAGCTGGATCTCTGTTGCCGTCGAGAATCCAAGTTCCTTGATCGCTTTTTGTATCGGATCCTTAAGACCCGAATCGTTAAAATTTTCCATTGTACACCTTTTGGGACAAGATATCCCAACGATTGGATTTCCAATCTGACCGTTATATGCGGTCTCGAAATGAGTTTTTCGTAATCAGGCCAAGAAAAAGAGCAGGTTAGAACAAGTCTTTTCCTTGAATCTTGTCAGTTATTGTAAGACGGATGAAGCATAGGTGGTTTATAAAGATGATGGAATACAGCTTCGTGTCCTTTGAACCCCCAACCAAACCTATAAATACAACCTCGACGGGAAAAAGACCATGCCAAACCCTATACAATTGATACTTACGAAGAAGCCAAAGAACGTGACCATCTTGGAAGGCTTCCCTGGGTTTGGTCTTGTGGCGACAATCACCACTGAATATCTATTGGACCATCTCAAATGCGAGAAGATAGGCTCGCTTTGGTTCGAGGAGATGCCCGCATCTGTCGCTATACACTCCGGCAAAGTGGTGGATCCTGTGAGCTTCTATTATTGCAAGGATTACAATATCGTAATCATACACTCGATAACACCCGTGACAGGAATCGAGTGGAAAGCAGCGGATATCGTCGCGCAACTATGCAAAGAGTTGACGGCAAAGGAGCTGATCTGCGTCGAAGGAGTCGGCTCACCTGATAAGACCGGTGATAAAGTATTCTACTACACAAATGATGAAATCGCTGAAAAAAAGATCAAGAGCCTCAAGATAGACAATCTGGGCGAAGGGATAATTATAGGAGTAACCGGAGCATTGATGCTCAAAACCTCGACGAAGGTCACATGTTTCTTCGCAGAGACGCACAGCAATCTGCCAGACTCTAAGGCCGCGGCCAACACCATCGTCGTGCTTGACAAATACTTGGATCTAGACGTTGATGTCAAACCATTATACAAGAAAGCTGAAGAGTTCGAGAAAAAGCTCAAGACCATAATGGAGCAACAGATGCAGACCAAGGAACAAAAAGAGCAAAAAGAGCTCCGATACGTCGGTTAACTCACTTTTTGAATTCTTTATTTTCTATTCTTTTGATTAGGTAGGCTTTTTGGCAGAAAATGAGGAATACTTGATTTTTGGACGGTCTGGGCAAGGCAAAAATGAGTCATTATTCTAGTGCCTAACTAACATGCCACACTTTTGACAACGGTTGAGGCAGTTATTTTTAGCTCCCTGTGTTGGAACCTCACTTTTTAGAGTTTTGACGCATGAAAAAGTGGAGATCAGCCGCCGGATGGTGGTCTGCCACAGTATTACGCTGCGGCCATCTTCCAAAGGGTATTTCTAACGCAAACGACCTACCGCCACGCGCAAAACCCTCACTTGTGCCCTTTGCTCCACCTATGACCCCTTTTGCATCCGGAACTTCCCAAAATCTGACTTTTTCAAAAGCACGTTTGAACTCTCACTTTTTGGGTCATTTTATGAGGCAAATCAATTCTTTTCAATAGAGAAATGAAATAAAGTGATTCTTAAACATTTATTTTCGGATAGAGATTTTATATGATTCATAATACAGTATAGATTTTGTATTAAATAGTATATGAATTATATTATTGGTAAGAAAGTTCAGAGAAGATACTATTTTCTGGCATAAAAGTGAGACTGGGTTTTGATTAATCCCGACATTACAAAATACGCATTTAGAAGCCATTTGGGCGTATTGAGTGCGAAAACATAGAGAAGCCTATTGTGCCATTAGACCTTGTCAAGATGTAGGGTTTAAGTAGCCAATTTGACGAAAGAGAGCTGTGGTTTGAGCCCCCTTTTCGGATCAAAAAGGCAAGTGTTTTGGAGCGGATCAGGGTTGGTAGAACTCGTCGGTAAAACACCAAAATCCTCGAATATACCCTTCGTTTCGATTTTTTTACTGGGGAAGGTACCTTATTGGACAAAAACACCTTGACCTTATCTGTCGGAATGATTAGGGAATGACGTGGATAATGCCGTCTCCGACGGAGAAAACGGAGAATGAAGGGCCTGGGATAGTTTAGGATCAAAATAGGGTTGCTGGAAATTGACGGAATTATCGGAGAAGTATAGTACTTTTGGGGACAGTGGGACAAAAAAGTCACCATTTTCTCGTCGATGTGTGTAGGAACACTCCAGAAGGACACAGAAATGACCAAATCGGCTTTAATCGCGTGAAAGAAGGATTCCAAAGCTTCTTGCTAAAATTGCTTAAAAGTTATAAGAAATTACTAGATTCTTATTATTGCGTAAATATCTAATTAATTCTTAAAACTTATAGGTGCATCGGAATTACCTGAAAAGCAGTTCTGTCACAATCCCGAAACATTAATAAACCAATTTATCGACGAAAAACGCCATGAAAATCGAACTTGAACACATCGAACCATTGCCGGAATCGACGAGCGAGGAGCTGGCCAAATGCGTCTTAAACCGCTGCGGGCTCACCCCCAGAAAGAAGGACGGACAAGCCCAGTTCCACCGCTTGATCCTCGAACTTGGCGAGAGGAAAAAAACCGCGAATCGCGACAAGAAACCTGAAGCCGCAGTCATGACCGTCGAAGCGATGGGAGTGCACGCAGGTATCAAAAGACAGACGATGTATGACTACCTCGGACGATGGCTATCACTGCAGATCCTCAAGAAAACAAGCTTTGTCTCCGACGGAAAAGTCATCATAGGGTATGAGCTAAACGGACCGAATCTCGAAGCCGCGTTCAAGAAAGCACAGACGGTGCTCCTTAACCATTCTGAACAGACCCTCGACATAATCCGTGACCTGCAAGCCACTGTGAAAAAAGAGAAACTAAAAGCTAACCCCAAGTTTATTGACGATGAGGACATCTCTGCTGGCCAAAATAACCACCCTTGCAGTGTCGGGACAAACCCAGAAAATACTGATTTGGGCAAGCCTTAGATTGACGGGCGCTTTTTCCATTTTTTTAGTTTTGTCGACTTCTAATGAGGGTATGTTATTCGTCAGATTTTTTGGCGTATATGACCCGTGACGATAAAGTGGCAAGAAACCAGATTATCCCAGAGGGATGAACCGTCAGGAGACTCGACGAGAAGACCACAAGAGGCAAGGAAGGTCCCGGAAACGGTTAGCGTGCTCAAACGAACCAATCATACCCCCCACGAGAAAGTTGACACGTGTGAGACAGCAGATTCGGATCTGGTGACGGGGGTGAGGAGGTAGGATTACTTGTTAGGCACTATCCAAAAATACCCTGAAATTCGTCAAGCAAGTTATGGTAAAATCCCATAACGGACTACAGTGGAAATCAAGGTAGAACATTTCCCAAAATGGATAGAAAAATGAATGGAAACTGAGTACTACATATAGACGATAAACTTGGGTTATTGGTGACCCCCCTATTTCCGATGGAGACTTGAGACTAGTAAGTACCCCATCGCTTCCTGTGGAACATTGCAGAACCCCGAAGGGTACCGCAAGTGTGTCACCACCCCCTTTTGCGATTACACGACATCGATGCCAAACGCCGATAGCTTGCTGTTCAAACCTACCAGGTTCTCTTTTGCCTGCACTTGACGGAAGGCCTCGTTGAGTTTGAGATACACAGACTTGCCCACATAACGTTTCACGACGGGCACGCCCTTTTCGATGAGATTCGCGATGTAGGACGCCACAAGCTGCTCTGAACACACCAGATTCTCGGCAAGATCCTTGTACGTGGCTTCCTTATCCTCTGTGATTGAGTAAAGCGTGAAGAAGACATCCTTCTCTTTTGTGGACAAAGGAACGACACTAAAAGTCTCCTTTTTCGCCGACTCTGGCTTGAGGAGTTCTAGGAGAGTATCAACTTTGTTAGCGAGCATGACAAACCTGCGCTCTAAGTCGGTGAGAAGCTCATGATTCTGCTGGATCTCTGTCGTGTTATCATTGATGGCCTCAAGGTGCTCGTCTAATTCATCTCGGACACCCTCAAGCTCAGCATGGACTTTCGCCATCAAAGGAGACTCCCTTAGCGATAAAACGGCCTTACTACGCATCGTATCCATCACCAATCACCTTTTTTTGGGCCCTATCTTCCGTCAGGAACCCAGTCTTCACTCTTTTTCGCGGCCTTGGAGAGGTAAACCTTCTCCTTGCCCTCACGAACTACACCTACTTCGTTATCTTGCTCTATCTCCGCCAATAGACGGTAAAAACTTGATTTTGAACTTAGACCCTGCTCTTCCACTATAATCTCCCTCAACTGGAGGCCGCTTGCCCTGCCATACTTGTCGATAAGCTGACGTATCATCGACTTGACATACTCCTTAGAGTTCCTCGCCACTCTCGACATGATCTTCTCTTTCAATGCTGACTGAGGCGTGGGTCTCTTCTCGTCTAATCTTGTCGATATCTCTTGAAGCTTTTGTGCCATCATAGCTTGAGAGCGCTCCTGGATCTCCGCTATCTTGCGCAATACCTCGTCAGAGGCGTGTGATTGCGGTTGAAGATGCTGTTGAGGCGCTAGCGCCATAGACGACATCTGGACCTCTTGATTGACCTTGCTGTGGACTTTCTCGAGGCCTGCCTCGACTTTGCTGATACGATCCATTATCGCCTCGATGCGGTAGTACTCGTCGAGAAGAGCCTTCACTTCATGCTTGGTTTTTGGGATCTCACCCACTATCCTGTGCAGGCGGCTTATCTCCTCACGCTGCGACTCGACAACTATCCTGTGCTCCTGCAGATCACGTTTGACTGCCTCATGCTGGTTGTGGATATGCCTCATCCAGTCATGAAGATTCTGCACATCGCGGCGCACATGGACAAAGCTTTGCGCGACCGCTGCGGACACAATCTGGACATCATTTGTCGTCGATTGAGACGCTTGTTTCTTGAACCACCACATGAAGGGAACCGGCGAAATTCTGGTTTAAATAGTTTTGTGTTTTCCAGGCAAAAACCATGCGGGAATTATATAGGACTGTCTTAGGATGGTCTTACCATGGTTTTGGGATGGGAATGGGAAGGTCTTTGGGAATGTTGTTTGGGTTTTGAGGGTTAGAAGTGAGGTTTTGTGAGTAAATGATAGTCTTATTGGGATGGTCTTGGGATGGTAATGAGACGGTCTTGGGAACATGGTGGGAATGTACATGGAATGAGACTGGGAATGAGGGTTTTTGACGAGAAAATGACTATACTGGACGCGTATGAATAAGAATGAGATTGAGAATGTAGAGTGAGAATGGGACTGAGTTTATCGACGATAAGATGGTTGAGAATGGAAATTGGGA
This sequence comes from uncultured Methanosarcinales archaeon, assembly GCA_964359785.1. Classification (GTDB taxonomy): domain Archaea; phylum Nanobdellota; class Nanobdellia; order Woesearchaeales; family JAGWAF01; genus JACQSU01. The sequence continues at coordinate 6,613 of CAYHWL010000048.1, forward strand.
ATGGGAATGAGACGTCGGATATGAAGTGAGACTTCAACAGGGATTGGGAAAGGAAGTGGCATAGAAGTATTGGAGGCTGTAGGCACAGTATATATAATCAGAGTATATTCAAGCAAGTAATGGTGATTAAGGCCAGCTGTCAGACAAACTAAGAGTGATACAAGAAGATCAAAGTGAGCGTAATGAATAAGACTATTGGGAATGAGCCATTCCCAAACGTTTTATCGACGAGAAATGAACCTGGGAATAAGACTGTTGGGAATGTGAGAATGGATATCTGGATGGACTTTTTGGGTACGTTTGCACAAGGAGACTTGCCTATTAGATGTATGCAACTTCTCTTGTGAAGGCAACATTCGGGCCCTGAAGTGAGAGTTTGAAGAGCGTGAGTGAGCCTATTTTTTGGCAAAAAGACCATAATTCAGGTCAAAAAGTGAGAGTTCACAAGGGGATCAAGGGTAGATGGATTAGGGAATAATAGCAGAAGTATTCATGAGTTTAATTGCGATTTGTTAGGCACTATCTGTAATTGAGTGTTTTTCCACGTGCGAATAGGCATTTTGAAGGTTTGAACAGGACTTCTCTGTTGATCGCTAGAATTATTCTGGGGAAATCCCGAAATTATATGGGGAAAGTGAGCGCGTAGGTGTGAGAGTGATCTATCTGATAGGACTGGCCTGGAAGCCTCATCCTCACAGGGAGACGGAGAATAGGAATGGGAATGAGACAACCCCACACTGATTTCCGCAGTAGTATGCACCTAGGATCCAATTCGGTCAAAATGACAGAATGGTCGCTGGGTAAGTGAGTAGCAGAGTGTGGTGCCCACCAGTTACAAAGAAAGAAACAATATACCTCAAGTTAGCCAACGATGAGAAGATCCGCAATAGGCGAATTACTCCGTGAATATTTGTTAGGCACTATGAAAAATACACGGATAAATCACCAATTGTACGAGGATAGGACAAGGATACTGCCTAATACCCCCCGGATTGGATAACATGAGGATTGGGGAACTATTCCCTGTTTTGGAAAGACTCCAAAAAAGTCAAAAGTGAGAAGTGGCACGATCCAAAGTAAATAAATCAACCCAAGGCCTGAACCCTAGCTGGTCTAGGCCACAAAAAGAAACCTATTTAAATAACACACAAATGCGTTATGTTATGCAGATCAAAATTCTAGAGGAAAAAGGCAATCGTCTTGTCTTTGAAGTCGACGGAGCATCGCACACGATATGCAATATGCTCCGACACGAGCTCAACAGCGACGATGATGTGAAGATCGCAGGATACAACGTCAGCCACCCTTACGTCGGAAAACCACGATTTGTCATCGAGACAAAACAAAGCGGAAACCCACGCAAGGCTGTCCAGAGCGCGATAAAACACCTACAGAAAGACCTTGAAGACCTATCCAAGAAAGCAGCCAAGGAACTCAAGTAGAGTCTCGTAAGACATATATAGCATTCTAGTGCCTAATTATGTATGAGTTTCATACGTCCAAAGAAAATCAAGGGCTCGCAATACGCGTATCTCGTCGAGAACAAATGGACCGCTAAGGGGCCAAGACAAAAGGTCACCAAATATATCGGAAAGATAATCGAAGGGCCACAACGCTCCGATACGCCGTTTCCAACCGTCGAGCTTGGCAGGATAAGCTACCCCGACGCCTTACGGGCGCTCCTTGAATGGAACCTGCTCTCGCTAGGATTCTCCGTCGATGGGACACTATACCGCCTAGGCGATATCATTGTCGATCTATTGACTTTCACCGTGAAGAACAAAGCCGGCAAAGAGGCTATAATCCGAGTCAAGGTGAAAGAGGATCCAGGATATCTGTGCACAATCACTCTACAGAACCTGCTAAACTTCACGATGATTGGCACAGAAGAGAAGGTGGGCTACTCATTCGCTAGAGCTTTTGTCGACGGAGGGATACTGGTGCCCCAAGAAGTGTTTGTCAGGGTATTTGAGAAGATATTCAAAAGCGAGTGAAATACGGAAAGCTATAAAACCCTCTTGAAGTAAGCCAAATCAAATGAAACCTGCAAAGAATGCTATCCCAAAAAACATAGGGGTAATCATCGACGGAAACCGCCGGTGGGCAAAACAACGAGGGCTTGCACCATGGGACGGCCACCGCGAGGGGGTCAAACGGGTGCAAGACCTAATCGAGAACTGTATCGCGCTTGAGGTGATGTCTGTAACAATCTATACCTTCTACGTCGAGAATTTCAAGCGGGCGCCTGATGAGGTCAAATTCCTCATGGACCTTGTGGTCGAGACGGCTAGCGGTCTAGCATGGAAGAAGCTACAGGAACTTGGTGTCAGGTTCAGATTCATCGGCAGGATCTCAATGCTTCCTGACAAGGTGCAGAGATCCATCGTGGACTTGATGGAAAAGACGGCCACGCATGACAAGATAACAGTGAATTTCGCTATGGCCTATTCCGGCAAATGCGAACTTGTGGATGCTTGCACAAAAGTCGGGGAGATGGTGGCGCAAGGCAAGATAAAGCCCGCCAATATAGACGAGAAACTCTTTGCAAGCTGCCTATACTTTGACACTCCTATCGACTTAATAATTCGGACAAGCGGGGAAAACCGCACAAGCGACTTCCTCCCATGGCAAGGAGGATACGCCGAATGGATATTCTACCCGAAACTCTGGCCTGACTTTGGCAAAGAGGACCTTGCCGCGTGCTTCAAAGAATACGCTGATAGGGAACGAAGATTCGGGAAGTAGAAGGTTATAGACTATCCTACTGACTCTTATCTGCCAAGTTGTCCCCCTTAGGAGCAAGGGGGACAGACTTGGGGTTTTTGCGGGGTCTACAGGGAGATTACCAATAATACCGCCGCCCATATAATCTGAATCCAATACTCCGAGACACCCGAATTGCCAACCTCCCAATAGCCCAAATCAGGATAAGGAGTATCTCAGCAGGTTCTACGTTCATCATACAATCAGACGGGGATGAACCTCATCATCGACGATAAAAGGCTGAGATGGAGGGATTTAAAGGTTTAGTTTTTGGCGCTAATCAAAATCAAGCTTGTACTGCTCGATAATACGTTTCTCCTTGCCCTCCTGCACCTTGGCTATGACAGAGACGAAAGGCTCAAGACCCGAGCCTTTGATCTTTTTCTTGAGAAGGTTATCGATCTGGAATATGCCTGCGCTATTGGAAAGGTCTATCTCGATGTGGACTGGTTTTTGCTCGCTTTGCGTGATCTTGACATCGCTAACAGAGAGCGCAGAGATGTTATGGATATCCTGGCCGCCAAGCATAAAACCAATCCTTGCCCTGCCCTCCTTCATATCCAAACCATCCGCAATACGGACGCAGCCTGCCTCCAACGTGTTGCAGGAGACCCTTGTATCATGGGCTAGCATGGCATGGAGGATCTCACAGAGGATGACCTGCTTGTTCCTATCTTCATAGAGGCCGTCTAAAAGAGACTCTAAGATAGGATATGCTATTATCAGACCAGCATGGTCATGAAGGTCCCTATGGACCGCATTACCAATATCATGGAATAATGCCGCCAAAAGGACAATAACCTCCGCGTCGTCACTTGTCAGCCCATAATCTTTGACAGAGGACGGGAGATGCCCTGCCTTCACGAGGTTTCTAAGTATCTTGATGGCCGCGTTAGCCACTATCGCAACATGCGTCTGGCCATGATCCGGCATCTTTAGGCGGTTCACAGTCATCACATTGGCGCACTCCCAGACCGTGGTGAGACGCCTATTTTTGTGGATGCGATTCAAGATCTCTTCAAGCTTATTGTTATCCCTTGTGGGGATATTTAGCATATCAAGCGCCTTCTTATGCTTAAGATACGACGGGGAATGCCTTCCCTCGTCGATAGACAGGTGCTCGTCCACTTCCTCAAAATCCAAGATATCCTCCATTCCAAAAAAAGAAGGGTCTAAGGCTGATACTTAATGGTTGTGAAAATGGCGGAAAGG
>CAYHWL010000049.1:0-10414 GCA_964359785.1 uncultured Methanosarcinales archaeon
CGGATGAGGTGTTCCTGTTCAGGTGAGTAGTATCCATACCATTCACGCGCTCGTTTCGCGACGTTATTCATCATTTTGTCCAATTCTTCGATGTGGTTTACTAGTTGGATGATTGTCTGGTCTGCATGGATGGCATTCTTCACAGCTTTTTTCGTCTCTATGATATTGAGGTCTCGAAGAAGTTTCTGGTTCTTGGCATCTTTGAGGGCTTCTAGCGCGATGCGGACCTTTTCCTTAGGCAGCGTTGTGGCGTTGGGATCAGCCTTCACAGCCTGCATTCTATCATCCAGGTATACTGTTCCTAAGATATGTGTGAAGACGTATGTCATAACCCGTCTTTGGATGCCCCATATTTAAAGCTTCACTGGTTCCCCATCCCGATCAGCGTCATCCCAATCACGATAAGCGCGATCCCGATCCATTTTCGCATATTCATCTTCTCGCCAAGCATTTTCATTGAGAATATGCACAGCCAGATGTTGCTGGTCCCCACTAGCGGATACAAGACAGAGAGGTCCCCTCCAGATAGGGCAGGGATAAAAAGAAGGGTCGCAAAACCGTACGCGGACACTCCAGCATACAGATCCCAATTGGTGAGCAATGATAATGACAGCGAAAATCTTGCTGACGCTTTCTTGAAGTATACTGGTCCTATCCCGCCAAAGACAGCCGCTACGCAGACGGCGATTATCCTCCACAGTTCAGTCATTTTGACCCTCCTGTCCCGATCAACACTACTCCGCTCATGAGCACCAGAACCCCTAGCAGTTTCACCCAGCCAATTGAGGTGTCATACAGGTAATACGACGCTAACACTACCCACAGATAAGAGGTTGCGATGATAGGGAAGAGCACCGTTGCCTCCCCTCCTTTGAATGCGATGACAAGCAACACCGCGCCTACTCCATACAGCATCAATCCCAAAATGACCCAGGGATTCAGGAATAGTGTCAATGCCGTGGAGACTACTCCTCCTTTTAGCAATTCCCCGATAGAACTTCCCGACACCCCGTACTTGTACAGCAATTGTGCGCTGGTAGTGATCAGTGTGACAAACACAACAAGCGCTATAGCCCATGGTTTGGTTTCCATAAAAGAAACCTATCAATCCTCTTTTATAAGGATTTGCAGAATGCTCGCATATGCTGGTCGTGTGATGAATACTCCAAGTGCAAATCCTGCGATGGTTGTTATCGCGAAGCCTTTTAGCAATCCCGCTCCTGCGAAGTATAATACCGCCATGCTGCTTGCTGTTGTGAAGAATGCGCTTATGATGATGAACATGGCGTTTTTGAATCGCGCTTTCCAGTCGATGTGTTGTGCGCCGACATCTTTGCGTAAGGTCTCATCTGCGATGACTACTTGATGATCGACTCCTGTTCCGATGGCGATGATGATAGCTGCGATGGCCGCCAAGTCAAGATTCCATCCGACGACAGATGCGAATCCCAAAATCAACACCACTTCTGCGGCGCATGTGAACATGATTGGTATGCTTAGTTTCAATGTCCTATATCTGATGAAGATGATAACACCGACGACAAGCAGGGAGAGCAGACCTACCAGGATTGATGTCTGCAGGAATGTCTCTCCAAGGGTTGGGGATACGGTCTCAAGATCGACAATATTTAATTTGACTGGCAACGAGCCCGTTATCAATATTGTCTGCAGTCTTTTCATGTTCTCAAGCGCGTTTGTTACCGCGTCTTGTTGCGTCTTTCCGCTTCCTGATCCGCTGATGCTGATGTCTGTGACTGCTCGTCCGCGTAGATCCTCTGCTATATTCAATCGATCCACTTCTTTATCGTCTAGGTAGAGCACTATCGGCGAATCCAGGTATCTGTTTCCAGCCGTGCCTCCTGGGGCGATTTTGAGCGGTCTTGTGGCATCTGCTTGCCTTTGTGCCGCTTCTTGTGAGAGTGATATTGAGAATGTGAATCTGCATGCGTAGCCTCCTTGGCCGTCTGCTCCGCATCCGCCGCTTCTGGCGTCTATTCCTGAACAGTCTGCGCTTCTGCATACATATTTGACGTCGCTTCCGCCCTTGAATACGGTCTGGTTTTCTATCCTGGATTCGAATTTGCCTTGTTTTGCTAGCAACTCTTTCACGTCTTCTTCCGAAGCCCCGGCTATCTCTACGATGATGAATTGATCTCCTGTCAAGTCAGTGGCTGATCGGACGATCACATCTGATAATCCAAAGACGTTTAGTCTTTGTTTGAGGTTTTCAAGCAGTGTGTCCAGATCCTGTGCGCTTAGTTTTTCTTGAGGTGTCAAGAGCACTCTTGTCCCTCCTTGGAGGTCGAGTCCTTTGCGTAGGTTTGTGATTGGTGCTTCGTATACGCTAAATCCCAATGGCTCAAGTTCGGTGCCTTCTACAGGCACTTCTTGTACTTCCATCACATTTCGGGTGGTGGTCACATTGGTCAGTGTGCCGTTGAGTCTCTTTTCTGTGACGGTTGTCTTTGTGGAGTTCACAGTCTTGTTGGAGAGGACCATTTTGTATCTGGTGTGCAAGGAGTAGAATCCCCTGTCAGTCTCGATTTGTATAGTCTGGTCAGGGCTCAATGTTTTGATTGCATTTTCGTAATCTGTGATTGTTTTTATTGGGTTTGAGTCTATCTGTAATATTCTTTCTCGTGATGTTGGCGTGCTGGTCGGTTTTGGCGCGACAAAACCCGCATCAGAAGCGCTTGAATTGCTCACTACGCTTCTGATAGCGGCTCCTTCATGCCAGGGGACTGGATGTATTGCCACGATGGCTAGCCCTACTAGGATGAGCATGAGGATGATCCTCCAATCATGTAGCATATTATTGAGTTTCATTTTATCCCCTTCTTGTCAGCATACCATTTTAGGAGTGACACGTTTTGGATCCATGTCATTATGACATCGACTAGGAGTCCGATGAGTATGATGGTCATTATCTGTCGGATTGTCTCTGACGGGAATAACGCAAGGGATACGACCACTGCGCCGATTGTGCAGCTAAGCATTGTCATTCCTGTGGCGATGCTCATGTATATCCTGTCCCATAACGGAGGGTGTCGTTTTCGCACGACGTTGGTTGTCAGGATGATATCTGTGTCTACGCTGTATCCGATGAGCATGAGGAATCCTACGATTCCTGCGCTTGAGAGTTTCAAGCCCAGGACGTTGAAGATGGCTAAAGTGACTACGATATCGCTAAACGCGCAGAGGATGACTGCGCCGCTTGGGGCAAGCGTCCTAAATGTGATGAACACCACGAGGCTCATGCATATGAACGCTCCTAGCATTGCCCATATCATCTGTGTGAAAAATGAGTTTCCAAGTGAGCTTCCGATTTCTCTTGCCGCATAATCGTCCTTGCCAAGCGTTCCTAGTTTCAATTGTGTTTTCTCGAGTAGCAGATCCACTTTCACGTCAGCGGCTTCAATCAATAGTCCATTGTGCCCTTCAAGGGTCCTTACTTCTATGTCTTTGCCTGGCATCTGGTCTTTTAGGAATGTTGCGAGTTCTGCTGGATCAGAATAGGTGTGTGGCAATGTGAGCGTGCTTCCTCCTTTGAGTGAGACTCCTCTTTGGACGAAGTCTCCTGTGGTGTACTCCATGTAGGCGATCTGCGCTAGGGAGAGCACTAACATCAGGATAGGTAGTATCAATAGGGTGTGTAAGTGTTTCTCATAGAATGTCTTGTGCCACGGTTTGTTTTCTTCGGTCATTGTGTTGGGCAACCTCGGGTCATTTTTAAAGCTTTCTTAGCTGACTTTCTTAAGGCCGCCTACTTCCACATTCGAAATTTGGCTTCTTTTCGTTTTAGGGCCGCTTCTATTAGTCCCATGAAAAGTGGGTTTGGTCTTTCCAGTCTGCTGGTGAGCTCTGGGTGGAACTGCGCTCCCACAAAATAGGGATGGCCTGTGAGTTCGCATGTCTGCATGATTGGTTGATTTGGCGCTTTCCCAGAGAATTTCAGTTCATCCGTGCCAAGGTGTTCCAAGTAGACTGGGTTCACTTCATATCTGTGGCGGAATCTCTCCCTTATTTTGGTGGCCGCGTAGATTGAGGATACCTGGCTCCCCTTCTTTATTTCCACGTCATGTCCTCCTAGTCTCATTGTTCCGCCTTTATACGCGATATTTCGTTGTTCTGGGAGTATGTCGATCACGGGGTGGTTTGTGGCGCTGTTCACTTCTGTCGTGTGAGCGCCCATGAGTCCGCATTTGTTCCTTGCGTATTCGATCACTGCGAGTTGCATCCCATAACATATGCCCAAGAAGGGTATTTTGTTTTCGCGCAGGTATCTTATTATCGATATTTTGCCTTCGACTCCGCGTCCTCCGAATCCGCCCGGGATAATGACGCCGTCGCATCCTTTGAGTGTCTCTGTGAGGGGTGTGCCTTTTTCCACGTCTGTGGTCTCTATCCATCTGATATGGACTTTTGCTTGGTTGTTTGCGCCGGCATGGAAGAGTGCTTCCTGCACAGAGAGGTATGAGTCTGCTAGTTCAGTGTATTTGCCGCATATTGCGATGGTGACGGTTTTCTTGGCGTTCTTGACTGCTTCGACTAGTTCGGTCCATTTCTTGATCTTGTTTGGCACCTTGATGTCTAGTTCTTGCGCTAGTACATCTCTCATCCCTTCTTCTTCGAGCACAAGGGGGATTTCGTAGACTGTTGCGACATCTGGGTCGCTAAAGATATTGCTTTTTGGCACGTTGCACAAAAATGACAGTTTTTCCTTGGTCTTCTCTTGCAGTCTCTCTTTGCTTCGTCCGATGAGTACGCGTGGCATGAGGCCTCTTTCACGCAGAAATAATAGTGACTGTTGCAATGGTTTTGTTTTTTGCTGTCCTTGGCTGTCTACGACTGGCACAAGTCCAAGTTGTACAAACATGATGTCTTTTGGCCCGACTTCTGCGGCTAGTTCTCTTGCGGCTTCCAGGAACCATAGGTTCTCAAGGTCTCCGACTGTTCCTCCTATCTCGATTATCACGATGTCCGCTTTCTCTTTTTGGGCGATCTGTTTCCATCGTGAGCGGATCTCTCCGGTGACATGAGGGATGACCTGTACGGTCTTTCCCAGGAACTCACCTTTCCTTTCTTTTTCGACTAGTGATGTGAATATCTTTCCGCTGGTGAGGTTCCATGCGAATTTGCAGTCCTTGTTTAGGAATCTCTCATAATGTCCAAAGTCAAGGTCGACTTCGCCTCCATCGTCCAAGACAAATACCTCGCCATGCTCCACCGGGTTCATCGTGCCCGGATCCACATTTAGGTATCCGTCGCATTTTATCGGTACGACGTTGTAGGTTCCGCATAGGAGTCTGCCTATGCTGGCGGATACTATCCCTTTCCCGAGTCCAGAGAGCACTCCTCCTGTTATGATGATATACTTTGTCTGCATTGGAAAAAGGATTCTCCCTCACTATATATGTATTGTTTTGTCCCAGTGCGGTGCTAAAAGAAGGTCGTCCAAAGGTTTGTGAAGAAATTATACCCATCAAACCCAGGTATTGGTATCATGTTGAGCACGAATAGGAATCCGTTGATGTTTTTGGTGAGCACCCATCTGTGGTATGCCTTGACGCTCATAGTTGAGCTTCGTGAGAGCATGATGCTCGCTATCACCCATAATAATCCATTCATGAGGGGGCCTGCGACGCTTGTTATCATGATATCCATGCTGCTTCCGCCTTGGATAATGACGTATCCTGGGATAAGGAACATGATTGGTGAGTTGAACACCTTTAGCAGTATTCCAAGTAACAACCCAGGATAGCTTGCCTCGAATATGCTGGTGAGTCCAAGCGCCATTCCAGCGGCTTTGTGTGCCATCTCATGCAAGACGATGGCGGGTGCTGTGAGTATGCATGCTTCGATGAGTCCATCCCAATATGTGTTGGCAGTGAGTGGATCGTATTCTTCATCATGTCTTGGATGTGATTTGAACGAGTCTTTGAAGATGAATCCAAGCGCGGCTATCATCAGTAGGATATTGAATATCTCAGTCAGACTTATGATTGCCATATCATTAGTAGCGTTGAGGTACATTATATATCTTACCCGCCATCTTTTTAAGCAGTGTGTGGATTGGGAAGAGTATGAGGCTTCACACTGGTGGAAGGGCTATCGCGTTAGGGGTGATTTTCCTCTTCTGTCTAGCTATCCGTCTTTATTTCGCTTATCAAGTCCCTGATTTTGTGGATTCTGATTCCTACTTTTTCGTTGAGCAGGTCTCTTCATTCAATCAGGGACAGTTCGATCAGCAAGGCTTTCTTTTCGCTCCGGCGTTTGGTTATCTTGCGTGGTTCTCCAGTTTTTTTATGTCTTTGCAGTTCTTTGGCAAGGTCATTCTTAATCTCGTAGCCGCTTCTGTAGTGTTTTGGGCTTATCTTGTGTGCATCCGTGTGACCCATGATGACCGTGCGTCTTTGCTGGCCGCTGCATTGGCAGGTCTTGTGCCTGCTTTTCTTTCATCCACATTCGCTTCATTGAGCCCTGGCGCCATAGCCATCCCTCTTTTCGTGCTCTTGATATGGCTCTATTTGGGTGTCACGGAGTCCAAGAATGTATGGGCGTATGTCGCGGGCATTGTTCTTTTTGGTTTTCTTCATCCTCTCTCGGTGGTGTTCATTGCGGGATTGCTTCTTTATTTTTTCATTGAGCAGTTGGAGGCCATGGGTATCCTAAGAGAGGAGGCCGAGAGCGTGTTCTTTTCGCTTTTCTTTGTTGTTTGGAGCCAGTTCCTGCTTTTCAAGAAGGCTTTTGTGGCCCTTGGCGCGCGTATTGTCTGGCAGAATCTGCCACAGCAGCTTATGGAGTCTTATTTCTCCAGTTTCACTGTCCTGGATGTCCTTATTGCCGTGGGGACGTTCCCTTTGGCTTTCGGGCTCTTTACCATCATGAGGTATCTTCACAGGATCAAGAATGCTCATGTCAATTTCCTGATGGCTCAAGGTTTGATGGTCGGGCTTCTGTTGTATCTGCGTCTGTTGAGGCCCGAACTTGGTTTTTCTTTGCTTGGCGTTCTTTTCGCTCTGCTCTCAAGTGTTGCGTTCAAGATGCTCTTCACCTATATCCCAAGCACTAAATTCGCGAAGCATGGCGTTCTGATCTCCTGGTCTTTTGTCCTGCTCACTTTGGTCTTTGCCGTGTTCCCTGCGGTCATGTCCTGTCAATCTACTGTGAGGGATAGTCCTGTCCGGGCTGACATGCCTGTGATGGTGTGGATGAGGTATAATCTTCCGCAAGATGCGCATGTGCTTGCAAGCCCCACCGAATCGGATCTGATTCGCTCCATCGCCCATCGTGATAGCAGCATCTCCTCAGACTTCCTCGCGACAAAGGATTCCACTAGGGTCTATGGTGAGGTCTCCAAGGTGTACAATTCTCCTCTTGTCTCTGATGCTGTGGAGCGTATGGAGTATCTTGGCGCGACGCATCTTCTACTCACTCGTGTGTCTCGTGAGGAGTTTGGCATCGATTCAGTCAAGTTTTCAAAGTCATCATGTTTTGATAGGTTCATTATAGGGGATTCGGAGGTCCTGGCAAGAAAATGCAACGTGATAAGAAAATACTGATTCCGATTTTGGTCATCGGTCTGTTGCTTGGCCTTGTGGCGCTTCGTTATCTTAGTGTTGGCCCTTTGCTTGTTGGTGATGAGCCATACCGTCACGCGTGGGTGGCGCAGTATCTTCGCGAATCAGGGTTAGGCAAGGTGTCTACAGGTGTTGCCAACGATTCTCCAGAGATGCCTTCTGCCTATGACCTTTTGCTGTTTGTATCCTCTGCCGCCCTAGGCATCCCCCTCTCCAATATCCTGATTCCTATGCTCCTAAGCTTGATTTCGCTGTATCTGTTCTGGCGTTTGCTTGGCCGGTTTGGTTTTTCGGATAGGGCAAGTCTCTTTGCGATGGTGCTTTTTTGTGCAAGCCCTTTTTTCCTTTTCTCCTCTTTGACTGGTGATGATGGGATCCTGCTCATGGCGATCCAGCTTCTGTTTTTTGTGCTCTTCATCGATCATAGCGCATTTTCATTCATAGGCGCGATTTGTTGCTCGGTCTTGGCCACTACTTTTGGGATTGCGCATCTCTTATTGGATTTGGTGTATGCGATTGTGGTCTGTCAGGTGCAGTGCAAGGGTGATCATAAGTTCTTGATCTATCTGTTAGGCACCCTTCTGGTGGTGGGCAGCACTTTGCCATTTTTTGGGTTTGAGCCAAAGAGCCTGCTTATTGGTTCCCGTCCCGACTTGAGTATCGTCTCTGATTTTGGCTCTCCTCTTGGAGTGAGCGTGTTTGTCGTGTTGCTGGGTTTCTTTGGCATGATGGTCCTTTTCAATCGGGAGAGGTTTGCTGCGACAGCTGTTGTTTTGCTCTGCCTCTCTGCGCTCTTCACAAGTCAGCTAATAGTCTACTTTTCCATAGCACTCATCTTTTGCGCGGCGTTGTTTCTTGACTATCTGTGGAAGAGGGACTGGGCCATTCCCCAATTGCGTAATATCACCTTGCTCTTGCTTGTCTGTGGGTTGATCTTTTCAAGTGTGTCGTTTGGTGTGAGGTGGGCCAATTCCGCTCCGGATAAGGATATGGTAGCCGCTTTGGTCGCTCTTTCCACTTACTCGGATAAGGATAGTGTGGTGTTTTCAGGTGTTGGTGATGGCATCTATATCTCTTCGATAGCAAGTCGCAAGGTGTATCTCGATAGGACCATTCCCAAGGACGATCTTAGGCAAAGACAGGCGCGGGCTCTCTATGATTCTTATGACCTTGGCTATGTCAAGGGCGTGTTCGCCAAGGAGGGTATCACCCATATCTTTATCGCGCCGCAGATGTATCAAGGGGAGGTTTGGTCAAGGCCTGGTGTGGGTCTTTCTTATCTTGTGCAAAGCAACGAAACATTTAAGAACGTCTATCAAGCCAATGGGTATAGCATCTACGCATTGAGATAAGTGATTGTCATGAATGTGATTGTGTCGTTTGTGTTGTGGGTTGTGTACCTTCTTTCGCTCTACTTTGCTATCTTCTGGTTTCTTGTGCTTATGGATGGGGGTGATAAGGCGCACGGGCGTAAGGCTTTGCGCAGATTCCCCAAGGTGACAATCGTGATTCCTGCGTGGAATGAATGCGTGAGAGACTGCACCGGGGAGATTCGTGGGATGGTCGATAAGACTATAGAGCACGCGCTTGGTCTAGATTATCCAAAAGACAAGATCCAATTGATAATAGTGAATGATGCTTCCACTGATGGCACAAGGAAGGTGATCCAGGATACTATCGCCCGGCATGAAAGTCGGGATATCCTATTTATCGACAAGACGCAAAATGGTGGTAAGTGGCGTGCGATGAATGACGCTTTGGAGGTCGCGACCGGTGAGTTCATGGTGTCCCTTGATGGCGACTCTCTTCTTGAGCCGAGTATACTAAAGTCCATGCTCCCTTATTTCACTGATAAGAAGATTTCCTGTGTCTGTCCGAATATGGAAGTGCAGGACCCCAAGAATCTGCTTGAGAGGATGCAATGGTATGAATATGTGGTCAATATGTTCTATAAGAAATTGATGAGCGCGATTGATTGCGTCCATGTGGCGCCCGGCCCATTTAGCGTCTATCGGACTCACATTTTACGGAAGCTTGGAGGTTTCCGCCATGGCTACAAGACCGAGGATCTGGAGATCACTTTTAGGATGCAGAAAGCGGGGTATAAGGTGCTCCAGGTGCTTGACGTCAAGGTGAGGACTAAGGCGCCGGATAGTTGGAAGGCTTTCTATCGTCAAAGGAATAGGTGGTTCAAGGGCGCGACCCTCAATGTCTGGCGTGACTACCGCGATATGATCCTCAACCGTAAGTATGGCGATTTTGGTATGATCCAGGCGCCTATAATACTGATATCTGGATTGCTCTCGCTTATCATCTCTACCACTTTCTTCTATTATAATGGGAAGTATTTCTTCACGCTCTTCCGTCATCTCTACCAAGTGGATTTCGATGTCTGGTCTATTCTGAGGGCGATGAAGATGAATTTCTATATTTTGGATATCAGCTATATGGATTTGATCTCTTTTATCTGCATGATGAGCTTCTCGCTTATCATCCTCTATTATTCTTTTAGGGCTTGTCAAGAACGAGTCACAAGGCATGGGGTTGTCCCTATAGTGGGGTTCTTCTTCTTCTACTATCTGGTTTTGGCTGTTGTCTGGATTGGAGTGGCGTATGATCTTGCCCGTCAAAAAGAGCTTGAATGGTAGATTCGTCTTGTTTCTTCCATAAACCTTTAAAACCGGCTAAGGTTGCCCCGTGTCATGGAACGTAAGGTTAGTACTGCTAAATATGCTGTCGCGGCTTTCATGACGGTGATCATCTTTTGTTTGGGCCTCTCGATAGGGCTGGTCATTGAGGGTAAGCGTGCGATGTACCTAAATGACCTTATTGAC
>CAYHWL010000050.1:0-10327 GCA_964359785.1 uncultured Methanosarcinales archaeon
TTCGCTTCTTTGAAACTACTCCCTAGAAGTTAATCAGTTACGGAGATACTGATATGAGATGAGACATGGATACCTGCAAATGCGGCAAGCCTGGGCTTAGCACGCTTAAGCATATAGGGGTGATATGTTCCAGGTGTTTGACTGCACAAATTGAGAAGAGATACCGCAAGAACACACGCATGAGATATGGATTCACCCCAGGAATGACTGTGTTTGTGCCTTCTGATGGAAGCAAAGAGGCGTTCCTAAACGAATGGTTCCTATCGAATATCGCCAAAAAGATGCCTCTAAAAGTCCATTGTGGCAAGAAAGCTTTGAGAGGAGAGATCAAAGTATCAAATCTAAATGCCAGTTCATACGCGTCACTAGGCCTTAAAATGGTAGTCCATGGCAAGAAAATCCCGGGAAAAGATATTGCGCCATTATCCTGTGCGACAGAAGAAGAGCTGCTGATTGTCGCTGCAACTCTTGGGTATAAAGGGACTAAACTAAATATTGTTGATCCTTTTATCATCGAATGCGAGAAACGATACCCGGGGATCACACTCGCCGCGGCAAACTGCACGGATATCCTAAGAAGGATTAAATAAGATAGACCCCATTTTTCTTTGATGAGAGGCGGACTGATAATCGCAGTGATGTTTTTACTGCTAGTAATCGGGATCTCTGTTCTGGTATTCACATATCATAAGACTGGAGCAATTTCCTCCATGGCTGTTGTTGAGACATCTGGAAAGATAGACGTCTATTTCTGCCATAGCGACAACTGCACAACACCATGGATAAAGGCACTTTCTTCTGGCGCTTTGTGCGCGATATATGATATCTCACGAGGGGACCTGATAACTAAACTGAATTCTGTGAAAGCGAAGGTGGTCGTCGATAATGGTATGACAGATAAGCAGACATGGAAACTCAATGATGTGCGCATCGATTCGGATAACGGCCTTATGCACAACAAATGGTGCGTGATGGGAGACACTGTCGTGACTGGATCGCATAATCCCACTGCGAACACCAACTATGACAATATGATCGTTGTGGCCAGCAAGGGGATCGCCGCAAATTATCGGGATGAGTTCTTGGAACTGTGGAATGGAAAATTCGGACGAGGAAATCGGGTGCGCAAACCTGTGATACGCATTGGAGATATAACGCTTGAGAACTATTTCTGCCCAGAAGATGACTGCGAAGAGAATGTTCGGAGGGCTTTGATGTCTGCGAATAGAACTATTGATGTAATGGCATTTAGCTTCACAAGCGACCCTCTTGGAAAAACCCTTGTCTTGAAGAAGAAAGGCGGGGTCCTTGTCCGGAGCATGACGGACAAAGGACAGCTAAATGAGTATTCAGAGGATTATCTACTAAATAGAAGCGGAGTGCCTGTCAAAGCGTTTGATGGGCCATCCCGGACTTTACTGCACCACAAGGTGTTTATTGTTGATGGAGCTATTGTCGTGACAGGCTCTGCGAATCCCACCTCCAGCGGATACCACAAAAATGACGAGAATGTCATCATCATACACTCCAAAGAGATCGCCAGAAAGTATACAGAAGAGTTTGAGCGGATATGGGCAATAGCCTAGGGATAATGTTTTAAAGGAGGCAAAAAGACACAGATGAAGTGCCTCCGTAGCTCAGTCGCAGAGCGTCGCTCTCGTAATCTTACGGGTGAAGCGAAGGTCGCGAGTTCAAATCTCGTCGGGGGCTTACAATAACCTGCGGTTTTTGAGCCTCTTGGTACTACGCACACAAGAGGCTTGTTTATTCTTCAACGGAATCATGACAAACCTCCGACGCTTTCTGACATCCGCCAGAAATTGCTTCGGAGGCTCCTTTCTTTCTAGTTTATACAGTACAGCCTCTGACGTCCCGAATCCGCAGATGAGGATACGTCGGGGGCTTTAGAACCATAGTAGGAAACCCACACTTTTGTCGACTAATCTTTCTGAAGCGAGGGATTCATACTCAGATTGGGTGATTTCAACTTGTGGTGCACAGCCTCAAACTCGGTTAGAGTTTGAGACCAGCCAAACCGCAATTTTCCGCTGGCTTCCGCCGGTTTCGAGTTGTCTTCCCTATAGCCAGTGGCATGGCTGAATATCCTCTTGTAGTTAGGAAGAACTCCGCAGGAAATACATAACTACCTAGACCTACATTGGAGAATCGTTTCCTAGCAAAACAGGAAGAGTCAATTATTGTTTTTCCCTAGAACGATTTATGAATAATGCTTTCGATTAATGGAATGAGTACGCCAAGCGCAAATGGCTTTTGGCAAGAAATGTGGATCTCGACAAGTTCAGGGCTCAAAATACCACTATCGAACTATTAGTGGATGCTGTGAAAAAGACTGGGAATGATAGCCCTGACAAAGTCGCTGAAACGCTACACAATACCCTTGAATTCCAGGGAAATTATGAAAGGATCAGACTGAATGATAAGGGAGACGCAGTCATACCTTTAATTGTGACACAGTACAAACTGGAGTAAAATGTTGGAATAGCTTTTGAATCCTAGTCATCTTTATATAGGGTATATATTTGATCTGTCTGATGACAATCCGCATCATCAATCTGCTGATTCTATTGGCATTGGTTTCCTCCTGCGCACCACAAATCAAAAAAGCCGATCCTGTAATCACAATCCCGATAATACTCTTCTTGACAGGCAACCAAGCCCAAACTGGAGAGGAGATATTAAGAGCATTCGAGTTTGCCAAATCTGATTTTGAGCAAAGCCATCCTAGCAGAAATGTCAAACTGTTGGTGGAAGATAGCGGGGATGACCCCAAGAAGGGACTCATTGCTTATGACATACTAAAAACAAAAGGGGACTTCCCATTGTTTGTTTCGACAGGGGATGCGGTCACCGCGGCACTGCTACCTCAAACCCAAGAGGATGGGAAACTCCTTGTCGCCACAACCGTCGCAGCCCCGGAAACATCAGGGCCAAATATGTTCCGTGGCTTTCTGACGTCGACTCAACAAGGAAGATCGATTGGAAAATTTATCGCCTCACAAAACAAGAAACGCGTCGCTGTCTTGGCGCTAGACAATCCATTTAGCCCAGGATTCATCTCATCCCTCAAAGAAGCCATCGGAAAAGAGTTTGTGGCGCAAGAGAAGTACCAGATCGCTGATCTCGATTCTAAGACCCAATTGCTAAAAATCAAAGATACTAACCCAGACGCATTAGTGATCGCCGGCTTTGGCCCAACATACCCATTGATATTCAAACAGGCTCTGGATGTCGGAATCAACGCGCAAATTTACACACATGACGCCATTGATGTCCCACAATATATCGACGCAGCCGGAGGATATGACAATCTACAAGGAGTCATCCTCCTATCCGCCTCATTTGACCTACAAACCCCTTCTAGTGAAATGATGAAAGATTTTGCCAATAGATTCGAGATGAAACACAATGCAAAACCAAGCCTATTCTCCGGATACGCATATGATACTCTGATGATCACACTTGAGGCATTGGATAAGTGTCCGTCTACTGACAGCCAAACCCTCTCCAGATGAACAAAAAATAAATGGGCTATTGGGGGAGACTTCCTTCAATGATAGACAGCTCGTGGTCCCCATGTTCATCAAGAGATTTGAGGGAAACCAGACGAAACTGATTGAGAACGCAGTATAATATGGACGGTAGCGGCGGAGTTATGCCCACATTTTCAAAACGCTTATTAATGATCTGTACTGCCGGCTAATCATGGTGTTTAATCTCCTTTCGAATAGGATGGATTCATTCTCTCCAAAGGACAATGTGCCAGCCTCACAGAAATACCAATGCAGCTCATGCGGACATGTCCAGGTGTTCATGAAAAAAGAACAGTTCCCATTTTGTGAGTACTGTAATGTTGAACACCAATGGATACCCACCGGAACGATACTATCTTTTGTCACAAAAAATCTGAACCGCGAGTTTGAGAGGATAAGCAACCTCCACCTCAAATTCGCTGATTTTGTGACAGAATGGGTGGGACACGTCGGATTCCTTTACATCCAGATAGGCTGGTTCACATTCTGGATATTAATCAACACGGAGATGGTGTACCCGGGACATGTCTTTGACCCCTACCCATTCAGCCTGCTAACAATGACCGTATCCCTTGAAGCCATCATACTGACCACGCTTGTAATGGTATCACAAAATGTGCAATCCAAGCGGGCTGAGCTGCGCGCGGAACTTGATTACCAGGTCAATCTAAAGGCAGAGAAGGAGATAGTGGTCATACATGAGGAATTGAAGCGGAACAATGAGATGACACAAAGACTGCTTGAGTGCGTAGAGGCCAAGAGGAAAAGAAAAATCGATTGAAGATCACTTCATGTTCTTCAAAAGATCAGACTTATCCGGGAACTTCTTTTGGCACTCAAAACATACCTGGCGCTGCCTGCCCTTGGCATCCTTCACAACAGTACCTATAATCTTTCCCAGGAATATCGTCTTTATCTCGTCACCGCAAATAGCGCATTTCATAGGTCGATCACCAGTTCTCCTTTAGTCTCATCCAATGATATTATCTTGGGGTTCTTTAACTTTTTCTTGATGTCATGCCATGTGAGGGTCTTTCTCGCCTCTTTCAAGGCATCAAGGACACCCTGGACCCCCTGATAATTCTCATAGATAAGCTCTCCTTTACGAGTGTTCTCCAACATGATGCCCCTCAAGCCCAATAAAGACTCCTCTTGCTTATCCAAAATGACCTTGACAGACTCTATCTTCTTATCCACAGCACCCTTTCTTGGAATGCTATTTAGCTTACGCAAGACCGCGATGCCCTCCGAGAAACTGACAAGCTTCCTTGTAGGCGCATCCTTGTAATTCTGGAAAGGGATAGGGGTCACATCGATTGGAGACTCATCCTCAAAGACCAAAAAAGGATCTAGAGAGAGATCATTTAGAGACTTTAGGGCGGACAATAGCTTGATAGGATCAGCAGTCTTCTGTTTTGGATCAAAGCCAGCCCTCACAGACACTTCTGTCGCCCACGAGCCGCCAAGACCAAAATCCTGGGCCAATGTCTGCGATATAGATGGACGGTTGGAGGCCGCAAGCATGGATTTTACCTTCTCCAAATCAAACTCCAATGGATTAGGCGCGATCGGCGGATAAATATAGGATTCTCCCTTCTTTAGGACGCGATCCTTGAACTCATGATTAGTCATCAGAGCCACAATAGTGCGTTTATTATCAAGGACAAACAAATTTCCGGTGCCAAACGCCTCAACCACCAAGACGAAACGATCCTCCTTTGTGGAAACCGCGATCTCGATTATACGCTCAAGACCAGGCTGCTTGATTGCGAGGATCTTGCCCCCCTGGATGTGCTTGCGCAGCCACTGACACAACGGAGGGATCAGGCTAAAATCATCTTTTTCCTGCGCGACATATACCCATCTAGGAAGGGCGCACGTAAGAAGAGCGCCTCCTTTGCCAGACTGATACATCTCAAAGACGAAAAGCTTCTCCTTCTGGAAAATCTTGACTATCCTTGCCCCTATCCAACCCTGGATCTCTCCCACCAGAAAACGGATATCTAGACCTGAAAGCTGAGATTTCATACATACCCCAATGATGCTGACCTTTAAATTGGTTTGCGACGCGAAAACACAAGAAACGCGATAATGGCCAAAAGCGCATAAAGCCCAAGCAAACCAATACTGCCGCTCTGAGTACCGATATCCTGGCCAAACACGAACATACGCTTGAGCATATCTCCTGCCAAAGTCAGAGGATTATAAGAGACCAGCAACGCGGAACCGCCAGGCATAGCCTCCAGCGGCAAGACGACATCAGAAAAAAGAAGCATGGCAAGCACAAAGATAGTGCTCACTAAACACGCAACTTGTTCAGAGACGAGCAAAGCACCAAGCGCCATCCCCAATGCTGACGCAAAGACGCATAACAACAACAAGATGCCCAGACCAATTAGAGCAGTCATCCAGGAACCGACGCCGATAAAAAAGATGACCAACACCATCATGAAAAGAGCCTGAATGGCAAGAAGAAGCACGCAAGAGAGTAGCAGACCAAGGAAATAAGTGAAATTCCCCATAGGCACAAGAGAATTCCTAAGTTTCGCCGGAGACTGCACATCTAGGACATAGAGAGTAGAGCCCAAGATCGTGCCTGAAAGAAGGAGAAGAAGCACCATAATCGATGAGTAGACCCCCTGCAGACGGGGAGAACTCGATTGGGTTATCGGACGCATGGATATCGGGAAGGGATCATACACGCTTGTGGAATCACGGATAAGAGGATCATCAGAAAGAGTGCTGATCTTGTTCAAGGAATTCTGCATCATGATAAGTTGGAGAAGATTCGCATTCATGTCAGCCTGCAAAGCGCGGATCGACTTTCTGGCGTCAACTTTCAGATTATCAAGACGGATCAACGATTCCTTGGCCTCCTCCAGATTCTTGGTGAAACTCTCGGTGCTCCGGCGGAAAGATTCGATGTCCTGCTGGGTAAGCTCTGTCGTCACCCTAAAAGCATCGCTTGCCGAACGGACGCGCTCTTTGGCATCATAGACCACCTGCTTGACACGCTGCTTATCAGAATCCGCTATAGCAGAACGGTCTAACTCACGACTGACATTCTGCGCGGCAAAAGTGAACTCCTCATCCACCTTCGCCTTAAGAGTATTCACTGACTTGAAAAGGGACACCACATTCGAGCTATTCAACTGAGACGCGACCTTATCAGGCAGGGACCGGTCAAACTCCACAGTCAGACCCGCAAGGTTGGCAGTCAAGGCATCCAACTTCTTGTTCACTTGATCCTGCTGAGTCGCAAAAGTCACAATCACAGGCCGTGAAGCATCCACCTCCTTTTTCGCAGCACGCAAACGATCCATCAACTGCGCAGTATAATTGAGACCATAACGCGTAGTATAATCTTGTTTGGCGTCGTTAAAACCCCCCTGAATATCCCCTATGAGGTTCATGTTAGAATAGTCGACATAAAAAGTGATATTGGGAGGATCCTGGTAGCCAAAGACGAGACACGCCCGAGAAAGACCAAGTTTCACCGACGAAATACAGTCAAGCTCATCTGACGCCGGATCCACCTCAAAATTACGGAGCTTGAGATTATCAATAAAAGATGAAGAGAACGCAGAATTACCCTGCACATAAGAAGAGACAGCTATGGACTGCAAGGAAGACGTCTGATACGCAAGACCCACCAACAAGAACAACAAACAAGGGAGGAGCAGAATCAAAATAGAGGACTTCCTACTACCAAAGAGCCGCAATAAGTTGGTCCGGATAAGGGTGAAAAGGATCATCTTGCCCCCAGATCCAAGACTTGATCTAGATGAGACCTGATCTCGGAGATCTCCTTGCTTGCGACAACTATCGTGACACCTTCATCATGCAGGCGACCGATAGTCTGCCAGACCTTTGCCTTATTCTCCGCATCCAGATCAGCGAAAGGCTCATCTAAGAGAAGCAGATTGGGATGGTGCGCTATCGCAAGAGCGATATCAAGTTTGCGTTGAGTGCCCTTGGAAGCATCCTGCGCACGCACGGAATAGACCTTCTCAAGACTAAATTCCTCCAGGAAAGACTCAAGCTCTTTTTCCCTCCCATAGAGCGAAAGGTAATGCCTAAGGTTATCACGGATCGAAAGCTCTGGATAAAAAGAAGGATGCTGCATCGAATAACCGATGTTGATCCTCGCAAGCGCAGGCGTCAAATCCACAAAAGCGACATCTTCAGCCAATTGGATGACGCCTTGTGACGGATTGAGAATACCTGCCATGACATTTAGCAAAGTGGTCTTGCCAGATGCAGTGGGACCACAGACTCCGACAATAGACCCTCGTTTGATCGTCAAATCCACCCTGTCGAGAACCTCAAAATCCCCAAAATGCCTGCTGATACCCTTGAGAATGAGGACCGCGTCATTCTTATCATAAAGATACGGCCGGAGTATCTGATCAGACCAACCAACAGACAAAAGGGCCTTATGGCACCTCTCCAGCGCATGCTTCTCAACCAGGGCATTATGCATGCCTTGGAACCCCGAATCTGGATATAAAAATGCATCGACAACGTTTTTATAGAAGCTTGCAAACCACAATAGCTATGGACTGTGAGATGTGCGGAAAGACGGATGCCAACATCCTGACTGAAATAGAAGGCGTGCAATTGCGTACATGCATGAACTGCGCAAAGTTAGGCAGGCAGATACGAAGAGAATATCCGACCCAAAAAGCTGTGATCCCAAAACCAAGAATAGTAGCAGCCGTAGACGAAGTCGCAGAGGAGATCGTCGAAGACTATTTTGAGGTCATCAAGAAGGCCAGAGAGAAACAAGGACTGACACAAGAGCAGCTGGCCATAAAAATCAATGAGAAATCAACACTCATCCATAAAGCAGAGACAGGCCATATGGCACCAACAATCGCCCTTGCGCGCAAACTCGAAAAGGCACTTGGGATCAAACTTGTCGAAGAAGTGAAGACTACAAAAAGCGGAGGAGGACAAGCATCAAGCGGATCACTCACCATAGGCGATATCATCAAGATAAGGAAATAGACTTGTAAATCCGATAATTCTTGCTGTTGTATGTAGAGTTGAAAACCAGCGCCCCATGCTCCTCTATGATCCTCGTCATATTATCAACCCTCTCCTCACAGGATACATCGCCATGGGCGCACCAATAAGTCTCATTAGTGTAGATGACATAGTCCGCGACCTGCTTGTAGAACGCATATTGGGCTTCCAGATCCTTGGTGTAGAAAGGATAGAATCTAGCATCCACATACGCCGCAGGGACTGGATCCTGGGTCAAGATACCCCTTGAAGGATGAGCAGCAAAGAAAAACAGGTAATCGTCCATCTCGACAGATTCCTGACGCTCTTTTAGCTCGGAGACCAAATGAGGCACCAGAGAGAAGACGCACACAGAAATTAGGATTGCGCAGAATATAGGCTTTGCGACGCTAAGCCTTGAGAACCATACAGCCAACGCGATCCCCGCAAAGACCGCGATAAGGGGAAGGAACATGAGCATGAAACGCTCCTGCTTGTTGAGGATAAACGAGTAATAAACCAGGGATAAGGTCAGTTAGGCTAGCAGAGGATTGACAATGGACCTCGATTTATTCCTCGCGAAATAGACCCCCGCCAATGCCAGAAGCCACAGGATGACTGGCATTTTCCAAAAATAGAAATACCATATACTCGCATCGCTTGGATTTCCCTGCGAAGCGAAACCGTTCAAGAGAGGGGATATAAAAGCGAAAGGCGCGCCTGAATAAAAGACGGAATTGAAAATGAAAAGAGGGAGGATCACACAGGCAGTGCCCGAGAGGAAAAACAGCAACCCCTTTGGGGACTTGGATCTAAACGCGTCAAACAAACAAAAAATAGAGATGATGATCAAAGCAAGCCCAGCTGGAAAACGCAACAGAAATGCAAACGAAGCGATGAGACCAGAAAGGAAATGCCTATCTTTGGAGTAGAGATATATCGCAAGCAACGACAGGAAGGACGCAGGGATATCAGCCAAAAGGAAATCAGAATAATAATTGAACAGAGGGAACGAGGCAAATATCATGAGAGCGAAAAGGCCAGCTTGACTTGAATGGATCTTACGCGCGATCACATACACCAAAAATAGGAGCGCGGTCGAGAACAGAATGGATAAGAACGGACCTAAACTCACCACGGGAAGACCTAGAAGGGAGAGTGGACCATAAATCAAAGCCATGCCCATAGGACGCAGATCCTCCCACAGGCCGATTGTGCCTGCGGAAAAAAGGAATTTCCCCATCCCAACATAGACTGATTCATCCCAGATCAACGGCCTTGGATAAAAGACGAACATCAGATGGAGGACGAAAAAAGCGATGATGATAAGAAGTGGAAAAAATGACATTAGCCTTGCCATCTACTCACTCACGGACTGCACGGGCGCAGATGGATCGATGCTCTTGCATTTTAGCGGATCGATGGCCGGACAGACTTTAGAGAGAAGATCGGCCTTGCCGACAAACCCTGAAACGGGAGTCTCATCTATCACTATAGTAGGGAAAGTGGTGATGTTGTAACGCTTCATAATGACGCCAATCATAGGCTCTTGGCTGAACTTCGAATCAAGAGCAAAAATGAGTATCCTATCCTGGAAAACCCTCTTGAAATAGTCAAGGATGAACTCCTGATCAGCGCATTTTGGGCACTCCTGCGAAGTCGAGTAAAAGTATAAGACCCTCGCCAAAGACTCATTGCAGACCTCTTGAGCCTGCTTGGCCAACTGCCAGTACTTTATCTGCTCCAAAGTATATTGACGCTTGAGAAGA
>CAYHWL010000051.1:0-9568 GCA_964359785.1 uncultured Methanosarcinales archaeon
GAATATAGATCAAAATCAAGAACCCCCTATCGACTAAAAACGCAAAAGTTCAAGATAAGTAATACGAAAACTGTCGTCGTAACCCTTAAATACCGGTTTCCTAAAGGTTTTAGTCATGGGAATGTTCGAGCATAAAGAAACCTTGATTGTAGCGGCACTTGCGCTCCTTGCCGTGTGTTCTGTGCTGTTGCTCGCCCAAAACAGCGGAATAACAGGCATGCTTAGCATCGGACAGAAATCCAGCATGATAGGATATCTGCAAGAGATGGCTACACTTGAGAACCGCCATGTCGCCGAGATACCTGATGTATTCAAGACCTTATTTGGAAACGCGCGTGTCAACGGCATGATCGTGCTTGACAGCGACGAACTGATACTCGTCAATGCAGTGGTTGAGGATAATCTGGTCAAGAGCGTCACATCAGGCCAGCTTGATGATCCGACAGTGAGGGCAATCACCACAGAAGCCACCATCCGCGCCATCGCAGAATCCAAAGACCCAGCGACTGAAGCCGTGAACGCATTGGAGAATGGCAGAATAAAATATGAGATCTTGCACAAGACACCAATCACAGGCGCCGCGACCGTTGGAATATCGATAGGATCAAAACTATATCTGTGGCTAGCCAGCCTTTGACCATGCAAAAGATCGCTAAAGATCGGCCGCTCGCGGAAATAACACTCCGAAGATATGAGAAACCCTTCCAGATGGAACGCCGAGAATTAGTGCGGAAATTGTGTTTGTCTATCGGATTGCTCCAACCAGGAGATTCGCGGGATGTGGTTGTGGATGTATTGCAAGTCATACTAGATGCCAAAACACCCCTTGACGCGGAAGCGATAATCATCGGCGTGAAAAAGAATAGGGAAGAACGAGGCATCATTCTCTTGGGAATCGCGCCCTCAAACATACGCCGACAGCTCAAACGCATCAAAGACATGATGCTAATCGAGAAAGCCGGCACGACCTATCGACTCACAGAGAACATGACCCCCATCCAGATATTCGAGGAGAAAATCGAGAAGTACCTAGTCGCTTCTGTGATCGAGAGGACTAAAGAGTATTTCATGGCGCTAGAACACAAGGATTAGAGGCTATACATATCCATGCCTGGGAGCTCGATATTGCCGTTTTTTAGATCATGATAGAGACGGATGATGACATAGGCTGTGGGGCCCATCCCCAACTCTCCCTTGAGAGCCATTTCATAGACTGACCTGAACGGAAGGGTTTTTGTGCCGAGCACCGTAGTAGTGTCTTCATTCGGTTTCTTGCTTGGTGAAAGACCAGTCGCGATGAAGTAAGTCCTCGTGTGCCTGACAGTCGCCATCTCTTTAGTCTCCATATACTTCTTCAATGTACCTGCTTTCATGCCCAACTCTTCTTGGAGTTCTATCTGCGCGATCTCTTCAAGCGGCAAATCCTTGTCTATGCAACCAGTCACCAGTTTCCAACGGCTCTTTGGGGTCTCATGAGGACGCAATTCATGGATAAGATAGAGATTTCCAGAGCTATCAAATGGAAGAACTAAAACACCGTTTTTGAGGTACACTCGTTCCCACTTGTGCCCGTCTATCATTTCTTCTGTGACCTTGATTATCGCTCCATTGTATTTTATCTGTTCCATAACTATCAGAATCACACGCACCTTTAAAAAATAGCATCATTGCCTTATGACCATGATATGCCTTGGAATAGAGTCAACCGCACACACCTTTGGCGTGGGCATAATGGATAGCGACAAGAGAGTGCTTGCGAATGTGAAACGGCTCTACACAACACAAGAAGGCGGGATGATACCTGGCAGAGTGGCTGACCATCACACTGACATATGCGGCGAAGTGCTGGTAGAAGCGCTTGCGAAGTCTGGACTGACATTAGACGATATCGACATCGTGAGCTATTCACAGAGCCCAGGGATAGGAAATTGCCTGCGGATAGGCAAACTCATGGCAAAAAGCCTAGCGCTCAAATACGACAAACCACTAGTGGGTGTGAATCACTGCATCGCGCATCTGGAGATAGGATGCGCCTTGACATCAGCAAAAGACCCGATACTGCTCTACGCCAGCGGCGCGAACACACAAGTCATAGCCTTTGAAGCCGGAAAATATAGGATATTTGGGGAGACCCTAGATATGGGTGTCGGGAACTTCATCGACGCATTCGCACGCGAATTGGGCCTTGGATTCCCTGGAGGGCCAGCTGTGGAGAAACTCGCGCTATCTGGCAAAGAGTTTGTGGAGATACCCTATGTGGTGAAAGGGATGGACATATCACTTGGAGGTATATTCACCAATCTGCGGCAGAAGATAGAATCCGGGAAATATGCCAAAGAAGACCTGTGCTTCTCGATGCAAGAGACGGTATTTGCGATGCTATGCGAAACCACAGAAAGAGCGCTTGCGCACTGCGGGAAAAAAGAGGTTGTCCTGGGCGGCGGGGTGGCATGCAACAAAAGACTGCAAAAAATGGTTACTGATATGTGCACAGCCCGCGGAGCACTCGCTTACTGGCCGGAGAACCAGTTCCTAGTCGATAATGGAGCGATGATCGCATGGCTTGGCATAATCTCCTATCAAGTTGGATGCAAAGAGGATCTAATCAAGACGGACATAAACCCTTATCTACGCACAGACCAAGTGAACGTCACCTGGAGATAGACAGGATATAACCACTCACTTCTTGATCGATTTTGGCATGACGCAGACGGTCTGGCTGGTCTGACAGAATGGTCCATAAGTGAACAAACCACGCACTCCTTTGCAGGCATTGATCCAGCCGCTGACATCCAAATTCGATGGAACACACTTGAGTCTTAGATAGGAATCATACGCTTTTAGAGCTTTCACTCCACAACAAAGCTGTGACCCCGCAGGTGGAAGAGCCTGGGAGCCAAAGACATCCTTCACTCCAGCGACATAATTCTCCTGGGTCTTGATGTATTCCCTCGTGGAAACGTAAGTCTTGGTAGCATTACGCTTCATGTTGAACACGACAGGAGCAGAGATCTTTGGAGACGATTTCACTTTTGTCGTAAGATATGGGCCAGCGGTATTTGACTTGAAGGACCCTGACACCGCCGTAGTATTGATAGCACCAACCGGGCCTCGCAGGACAACCGATGAGTTTTTGATGGTCGGTACCTGATATGACGAACCTGTAGGAAACCAACCCGCATACGCAGTGGCGCATAAGAGCAGCAGTATCGCGATAAAAATCGCTTTTCTCATCTCTCAAACCTTCCCACAAACCTAGTCGGCTTGCCGCTGATGCCCTTGTTTAAAGGCTCAAACTTGTAAGCGGAAGGTATCGGCTTTGAATAAGCCTTTGTGACCTTGACAGGCGGCATCATGGAAGTAGACGTGTAAGTGGACTGAACAGACATACGGTTTTGCCCGATGTTCTTGGACGCACCCGCGCCAAATCCTTTTAGCTTGCCATTCATGACTATCAAAGCAGAGGCACAGGATGATGTCAGCAAGAACACGATCAACAGGGCATAGACGATTTTCATGACATTATAAGCTCAAAAAGCGTATATAAAAGTTATGAAACAAGCAGTCTCTAGAAAAAACAATCCTAGAAAAGATGAAGAAAAAAAGAAAAAACAAGAAAATCCTACTTATGGCAATTCAGCTGGTACTTGACAGACGGTCTGGTCTGTGTTCATGCAAGCAGTCACACGGCTGTTCAAAACAGCGTATCGGTAACCTGGGTTGCTCCCACAAGCTGATTTCACAATGCTCTTGTAGTACTCTTCGCTGCCAAGCTTCCAGTGGAACTGATTTAGCTCTTCTGGCTTCATGGTCTTCAAGCGGTTCAAGCTGCATTTACCAAGCATCGTCGCGCCGTTAAGCTCGAGCAATTCACGCTTGCAGCAGATCAATGAACCCACGACAGGCTTCTCAGTCAATCTTATCTGGCTGTACTTTGGCTGTTTGACGCCAATGCCAAGCTTTGTCTGGATCGCTCTTGCTGAATTGTCTTGCGCTCCAAATCGCAATGACACAGCGACGCTTGAAGGAGGCCAGCCAAATGCGATACCTGGAGAGCCGCTGACATATTCTGGACCGCGGATCTGGTATTCGTTGTAGAGCGATGTGTCGATATTTCCAACAGCGTGCTGTTGACCCTGCAGGTCAGAAGGCAGGAATCGTGATTCGTATCTTCGAGCACGGGAGATCGCGCCTTGAGGCACAGATCCCACCAATGGGCTGCCAGATAGACCTTGATATACTGTCCTGACATCTTCAGGTGTGATGTCTTTTTGGACATCTGCAAAGACTGACATTGGCATAAGCGCAATTGCTAGTGCCATGAAGGTCATTGCGATAGTTTTCTTATTCATTTTATCCCACCTCACTTGCGTGTTTGGTTATTATGAGAGCAGTTTTGCGGAAACTTTCCCCCCGCGTTCTACTCAATTCTAGAATCGTTCCATTTCGGTTCTATATAAAGGTTATGGTATCTGCACGGAGGGGGGTATTTAAATGGAACCAGACAGGCTAAAGGGTTTATATATCGGCAGACTTGAAAAAAGATAATGCAATGGACAAAGAACCAACGAGTCATCCTCACCAATTCCACCCTATGGTCAAGTTATGACTACTTGACTACCGCATTCCTGCCCGTGTTCATCCTCGCAATAGGAGCGAACAATGTGTGGGTGGGCCTATTTAGCTCGATACCCTATTTTGCCATGATGCTCGCGCAGATACCTGGCGCCTTCTCGATACAATTGCTGCCGCGCAAAGTCATCTATCTCGCGACAACTGGCGTGTCGCGGCTTTTTTGGATAGGCGTCGTGATAAGCCCCGCGCTCTACGGCGCAAAATCAATCTACTACGCCGCATTATTCTACTTCGTATGCAAATTACTTGAATACCTGGCGGATAGCGCATGGACGACCATGCTTGCCGATGTGGTCCCGACAGCCATCCGAGGGACATTCATCGGACACAGGATGGTGCTCATGGGGCTAGCCGGCACCGTCGCCTATCTAATCGGCGGATATCTCCTTGACTTATTCCCAAAGGGGGATCTTTGGGGATTCTATATAGTGTTCCTTGTGGGCATGGCAATTGGACTGCTATCCACATTGTCCTACACCAGATTCGATGAGCCTACAAAACATGAGCATGAACATTATCACATGAAAGAATTCTTCACGATGAAAGGCGATTTCGCCAAATTCAACCTGTTCATCTTCTGGTTCTACTTCGCCTATATGATCGTCGGACCATTCTTCACAGTCTACATGCTCAAGAACCTGGGCATATCAAACACCTTTTTTGTGGTCACCACAGGAGTGAGCACGATAGCCAGACTCCTATCACAACAGTATATAGGAAGACTCTCGGATAAGGTGGGAGATAAAATGATAATGATGTTCGTCTGCGTGGCCACAGCCATCGTGCCATTCACATTCTACTTCATAACACCAGCCAACCTGTGGCTGCTAATCCCAGTGCACATCTTTAGCGGCGTCGCATGGGCAGGCTTCGATATCGCCATACTCAATCTCCTGCTCGATTTTAGCGACGGAAAAAAACAGCCTGTGCGCATCGCAGAGATGCAGATGGTCACATCACTTGCCATAGTGATCTCGCCAATCGTGGGAGGATACCTCGCAGACCACGCGATATTCGCCATGGGAGCGATACCTTTCCTATTCCTTCTTGGCTCCGGGATGAGATTGGCCTCGGTGTTTTTTCTCTTACCCATACCAGAACCTAGAGTGAAAGCGCATAAGACACCAACTGATGTATTCCGCGACAACGTCGGAGCGCATCCCATCGAAGGGGCTATACATGTCACACGCAACATCCACAAAAGGCTCAAAGCTTTTATGCTGCCTTAGTTGTGCTGTCTGATGGTATACGAACCAGCGGAGGACACAGAACTGCTAGCAAGGAATGTACAAAAACTGGCCTATGGCAAGACCCTCGACATGGGCAGCGGCAACGGGATACAGGCACAAGCCGCGCTTCTTCGCACCAAAGAGGTGACTTGCGTCGATGTGGATCCTGATGCAGTATCGCACCTGAAAAAGAAGTTTGGAAAATCCGCTATAGTTGTCAGAAGCGATCTATTCTCAAATATCAAAGGAACCTATGACACGATAATCTTCAATCCCCCATATCTGCCGCAGGATCCTGGGATAACCGACATCCAGATCTACGGCGGTAAAAGAGGCAATGAGATAATCTTGAGATTCATCGCACAAATGGGGGAGCATATGGCAGTGGATGGACAAGCGCTGTTGCTATGGAGCAGTCTGTCACACCCCGTGGAGATCGAGAGAGCATTGCACGAGAACCTCTATACTTTCGAGAAGATAGATGCCACACACGTGGCATTCGAGGATCTCTACGTCTTTAGGATAACCAAATCTTCTAGCCGCAAAAGAATAGAGACTGTCGGTGTAAGCTCACTTGCTTGTCTTGCGAAAGGAAAACGAGGGATGGTGCTCTCTGGAACGTATAGACGAAAAAGAGTCGTAGTGAAAGTGCCAAACCCTGACAGCTTCGCGCGCATGACTGTCGCGAAAGAGACGCAGATGCTTGGAAAGGCCAACAGTGCTGGCATCGGGCCTAGATCACTGTATTCTTGCGCGGATTTCCTAGTGATGGATTTTGTGGATGGCAAAAGGATACTAGAATATACAGAAGAGTGTTCCAAAACGCAGGCATCGAAGATGATAATCAATGTGTTAAAACAATGCCAGGCGCTTGATAAGATAGGCATAGACAAAGAAGAGATGCATCACCCGCGCAAGCATATCATAGTGACGGCATCTGGTGCTGTGATGATAGACTTCGAGAGGGCGCATTTCAATAGAACACCAAAGAATGTCACTCAATTCGTGCAGTTCCTAGCGGGGCCTATGAAAGATCGATTAAGCCTTCTGGGGATAAAGATAGATCCCGCACGTATACGAGAGATTGGCGCAGAATACAAAAGAGATGGGGATACATCAAGGCTCATATCTTATCTACGGCAGTCTAAAAGCGACAAGTAACCCTCCACGATGTCAGCTCTTCCGGCCACATCTAGGAAGGGTATGTCCACCACTAAAAAGCCGCTTCTCTTGTATAGGAATCTGATAGTCTCATGGATCAAGATCCCTTGATTGTAAGTTCCTTTTCTTGGATGCCCGCTCCTTGTCTGTGTCCAGTACTGCTAAGGAAGCATCTAGCACAAAAAGACGAAGTCATAATATGCAATCTCAAGGAACTGCTCCAATTCGTAAGGTACTGCGATCCCTTGCGCCAGATAGTAACCTTTGCACGCGATAAGACCGCGATCCAGCGTGACAATACCCTCCTTATCCTTCAAGGAGTCTTCCAGACATTTTTGCGCCTGATAGACCTCTCTTGAGAACTCCACAGGATGGTTCTTGAACAATCCGGGGTCCTTTTGGATTATCTGAAACGCGATCTCATCTCTTGTCTGATGGCCCCTCCGGGTGATCTCCTCAAGAAGTGTCGTCTTGCCTGAAGAAGGCCCGCCATCCAAGACACATTTTAACATCGGTATCCGGAAAAAACGAATGTATATTAATCATGATGGTGGCATGATGGGGATGGATAGCGATTTTTCCAATCAGGTGTATGAGATAGTCAAGAAAGTGCCTTGTGGCAGAGTGACAACCTATGGGGACGTGGCAAAAGCGCTTGGCGGTCTCAAGTATTCCCGAGCAGTCGGGAACGCGTTGAATCGGAATCCGTATGCGCCAATCGTGCCGTGTCATCGAGTGGTGAAGTCGGACGGGTCGCTTGGCGGATTTGCGGATGGGTGTTCGAGGAAAAAGGAGATGCTGATAAGAGAAGACGTGAAGTTCAACGGAGAAGAGCTAAAAGAGTTTGAAGAAATCCGCTGGCGTTTCTGAGGCTTCTTAGATGCGGTACACTTTGCCATCCATCGGAGTGATATAATCCAGATTGTACTTTTTTGCGAGCTTCTCTAGGTCATGCCTCAAGTTATTCTGGATATCCATGATATTCCCAGAGGATACCGGATCTTGTTCAAACATCGGACGGCCTTTGTAGAGTAGATTGATCGATACGCCAAATCCGTTAGGCACGATGCCTGACTTTTGGTGGCGGAAAGGGGAGCCAAACATTCTCTCACCGCATAGGCTGTTGATGTGGATCCCATTTGAATCCACGCTGTAATTTTTGGGAAGCAGAATAGTTATCTCGGGTATGATCTGCGTTTTGACAGTCTCAATCAAAGAAAATGTCTTGGATTCGCCTACCCAACCGCAGCAAGCTGCGGGGTATGCGGCGAATCCATCGCTACGGCGACCGACATTTTCAAGATTACAAACTGTCGCCGCAAGCGACGGGGTATGAACCCAGTTTGTAATCAATCTCTTCTCCAATGTCTGTCTTTTGGACTCAAGAGCATTCGCCTGGACTATGTAATCACTTATTCCGTTGCCAAGAATACTGCGCGGTCTGAAGCGTAGCGGAAGACCCGCAGATGAATTGGTTTTACTTCCGTAAGATAGAATACCTGAGACACTTTTTAGATTTCTAGCTGTCAGGGCAGTAAGTGCCTGTGAAGGTGACCAAAACCATAACTGGGCCCTCCGTCGATGAACGCTAGGGTTGAAGACAACCTGTCGAACCGGTCATGATCACCTTCAGGCAAATCAATCTTCTGACTAGCGATAGCTATAAACTTTTCTAAGGTGATACATTATGACAAAACAAAATGATACTAGAAATAACTGGATTACATTAATGTTCAAATGCAAATGCGCATATAATTGTCTACGCAAGCAATCAGTTATGGACGATTGTACCGCAGCGTTCAAAGAATTTGAACGCCACGGATTCACTTTTGGCGAAATCGGGTTTGGAGGTAATCATGTCCATTTTACCGTCGATCTTCCAAAGAAATATGGCGTGATGGTGACTGAGATCATGCTCAAATCCCGATCATCGCAAAGAATCTTCGAGAAGCATCCTAACTTCAGAAAAAGATACCCTCGAGGTAGTTTCTGGTCAGGATATGAACACCACGAATCCACAGGCAAAAAAGACCTACAAGCGTCAGAAAAATACATCAAAAGCCAACAAGCACATCACGAAGTGCACGTAATCGACGACAGACAACAAAGACTTAACAAATTCACCGCCGAGCAAGATACGGCAACTCCAGCAGGAGTTGCCGAGTAGCGAAGGCGGAAGGGATTATAAGGGGGTCAAAAACCCCCTTATCTCATCTTAGAACTGATGTGGTCTGCCATAATCGGCAGGGCGAGATACTAGAATAAATAGGTTCCGTCTCGGAAGGGGTGAGCCTCCCTGGGATGAAATCATGACTTCTCAGAAGGTGACCACCAAATTGACATGTCCTTTGGAATGAAAAAAATAAGTGGGCTGTGCCCCTCATCCCAGCAAGAACCATTCATTAGAACGGTCATCCTTGCATAGTCTGTTTTTGCAGATGAAATCTGCAATGAACAGTGATAGAAAGTTCTATTTAAATATATCCATTCTTAGACTTTTGCGTTTTTGACAAAAACCTGTTTGTTTAAGATTTCTTCGAGGT
>CAYHWL010000052.1:0-7048 GCA_964359785.1 uncultured Methanosarcinales archaeon
GAACAAGGACATCCCATTCTCAAATATGGAAGCCAAATGCACCGAATCCACATGGCAGAATGTGGATATCCAAAAAATAACAGCGAATATGCTCGCGGCAAACATCCAGAATATACGAGTCGCAAACACCGCACATGAACCATTCCTCGCAAGCCAATCTGTCTACGAAAGCCTACGCGACGCAAACAAAGGACTGCAAGCAGACCTAAACGCAGGCCTTGAAGACCTCAAGAAAAGCAAGAGCTATCCAAAAGACACGCCGGCAGACGCATACCAATACTTCCACCAATACATCAACGCAGGAGACGCGCCAAGCGACTCGGTGGTCGCATTCCAATACTCACCAGAATATGGAATGTACTTCCGACCAAACCCAAGCACCAACGGGATAATGAGAAGCGTGAAACTAAGCGGCAACAAATACATCCCGACATTATGCCTAAACGCGTACCACTTCACCTATGACATGCAATACCCAGTCCGCGTGTGGATGCGAGACCCAAGCGCATTCTCCGACAAATGATATATTTTCAACTTCGCCCTGCCGGTCCAGATACAAAACAACGCTCCGCAGATGGAGCGGATGACACACACATTCCTCCTAGACCCTCGGCCCGCCACAGACGCATTCTGCACAAACTATGGGACTGGCTCATATGAGATACGGGCTGTGGGGATAGATAGCGACGGATACCCGGCCGACGCAGGACTCCCAGATGTGACAATACAATATAGATGCGGCGGCAGGAAATGCACCTTGGGCACGACAAGCGCGATACAAGGAAGATACGCACTGCAGACAAGAGTGCCAGGCGCATGCACAAACCCGACCATCCTCGCAAACAAAGAAGGATACCTAACAAGTGAAACCACGCTCTCTGCAGACACCTGGCTCAACCTCACCAAGAAAAAAACACTTCCAGTCCGAGTGGTCAAGCACGCATACTTCGCAAGCGTAGACAAAAGCATATCTGACACAGCAGAAGACCTGACAGATGAGACAGCGGTCGTGCACGTCAGAAGCCTGGATGGGAGATTAGACAACGTAGTGATGTATCCAGCAAACGGAAGCTCGATCGAATTTATAGACGGAAAAAGCGATTATGAGATTGATGTGATAGTCAGCAGTGGAAACACGCTCATCGGAGGATACCACAACTCAAATATCACCATAAGCAGCAACCAGATCGCGCAAGCAGGAGCTGTCACCTTCCACGCCATCGAATACAGACCAATCCCCATCAGCCAAGAGGAACAGCAGGCGCTAGCGGCGTTCCTATATGGAGGAACATACTTAAGCCGACTCGCACCGGAGATGACCCCATGAGAAAGACAATCGCGATGGGCCTCCTGATGATCCTCATCATGCTATGCGTGCCAGTCTCAATCGCATATGCCCTGCGGATAGACAACCTTGGGATCACCACATACCAAGAGACCAGCACATCAATAGAGTGGCAAACAGATTCCGCCGCCAACGCAAGCATATACTACTGGGAGAACAACACACAAAACTACACGGTGTCGAATGTGCAAGTGAGCAGAAACCACCACATCGAGCTGCCCACGCAAAACGGACACAATTATTCCTATATAGCCGCAAGCTGTGACGCGGCAGGAGCTTGCGTGACAACCCAAAAAGATGACTTCTCCGCTGGCCCAGACACGATCGCGCCATACGTGAATCTCAGCGCGCCAAACTACACAACGACAAATTCCGTCGATGTCTACATACAAAGCGAACCAAAAAGCACGCTCTCAATCCATGTCAACGGCGAACTTAGCAGACTCGTGCAAGGCGGACAAAACAGTGGAGTGGTCACGATACGATCAGTCTCACTGCCCAAACCAACCAACACCATACGAGTGGAAGCAACAGATAAGGCAAAGAACACCAACCAAGCAGAAGCCACAGTAATCGTCGATGGACAACCACCTCTCGTCAATATAAGCGATTTTCCCGCGATAACCACCAACGGAGCCATCACACTCACTGGAAAGACAAACGAAAAGACGATCATCGATATCTACACACAGATAAAAGAGGATAACACCCCACCACTCGCAGTGGGCGGATTCACTATCATAAGCGTAAGACCTGGACTCGTGTCAATGCAATGGGACGCAAGCCAAGAACCAGACGTGGTCGAATACGGCATCATAAGAGACAACGCATTATACGCCACCACCACAGCGACAAGCTACACAGACACAAACGCGGTGCCTGGCAAAACCCACTATTACAGGATAGAGACCTTGGATCGGAGCTGCAACCGCGGACTGCAAAGTGACGGAGTCGAAGTCGCGATACCACAAGGAGAGACCATGCAGGGAATAGCACAGCCTGCCCCACAATACAACTGCGAAAAACCGACTTACCATATCGAGACAGAAGGCCAATTCGCGCAACCAATCACGCTCACAGATGGAACCAATCAGATACGGATCGTCGCAAAAGATCTCGCAGGAAACACATTCACGGCGGAGAAAAGCATCATATTCGACAAGACACCGCCAGTGATCCTTGAGAATAACATCGACGGCCTCTCGCCAAGCTACACCCAAGAAGTCACGGTGAGCGGAAAGGTGAGCGAGAAAAGCACGATCTATGTCTATGTCAACAACATGGACAAGCCAAACACATATATCACAAGCAATGATGATGGCACATTCTCCGCCAACGTGAAACTATCAAGGAACTGGACGGCGGAGATCTCACAGACCGACACAGGCACAGACCTAACCGCCGGATCTGTCGGAGTAGGGACGCCAAACAACATCAAGATAGTCGCAGTAGATGCCGCAGGACTCTCAAGTGAATACGGACCTGCGCAAGTCATGTATGCCATGTGCGGATTTGGAAGCGGATGGCAGGTAAGCATCGGCAAACCAACACCAAGCATAATCACACCAAAACTGATGCTAGACGGCTTTGGGATAGTGGGGATGAATATCGACTTGAAGTATATCGATATAGGAACACCTGAAGGGGTCCGCGCAAGCGTGCACCGCAGGACACTCTCAAGAAATGAGGAAGGCAAATACGACATGGATTTCACGCCAACCATACGCCTTGACCAGAAAAAACTGGACAAAGCATACCTTGAAGTCAGAGTGAACCCGCCAGCACTGCCAAGCGACTGGAGCGGACAGCAAAAAGAAGACAACCTATCAAACAACCACAAAGGAGACTGCCTATTGCCAGGATTCGGCTGTTACAAGATGCCGCTTGTGCTAGAGATACAATATGACAAGACACTGCCAACCACAGACACCCAACAGGCCGTAAGCGGAGTGCAGTCCCCAGTCACAGTCGAAAGAGGAGTACAAAGACAATGCATAAACCTTGAGATCGCAGTCGACAAACGCATCAGCGCAAGCGTCCTGCCAAACGCGTTTGTCAAAGCAAGCGCAGAGTTATTCACCAAACTAATCGACGGGATAGACACGATACTAGAACCCATACAGACAGTATTCAATGTCGCATTCTACACCTGCCTTATGGGATTCTATGTCGCATTCTTCCAGGACCTAGGACAACAGACCACATGCATAGGCTCTGGGATAATAGGAGCCGCCGGAACAGGGGGAGGATTCGACGCCAGTGTCGCCCAGAATGGGATGTGCGGCGCAGTCTACTCCGGCGATAACAAACTCTCACTTGACCAATGCACACGATGCCAGACCAAGATGAAAGAACGAGAAGACATGTTCAACCAGCTCAAATGGTTCTGCGACAGGGTATTCTGCCCAAGCGCCCCATCACTCCAAAGATGGATCAAAGACGCGCAAGCAAAAGGGACAAAGATCGCAAAGACAGTGGACGGAAAGACCTTCCTCATGGGAAGCGACTGCGCAAGCACTAATATCGACTACAATACATTCTCAAGCTACCCAGACGGAAAGAAAGTGGCGCTGGAAGATCTGTATAGTCAATTCAAACTGCACAAGAAAGACAAACCCAGCGGGGATCGGGGAGTGCCGCCTGACGCGATAGACGCGGCAAGCACATCCGAGAAGATCAACTGCGCAAACGCGCATCCAGCCAACACCCAATGTTGCGCATACGAATACAACAAGAACTGGGAATCGGTCTGCTCTATAACACAAGAAAACTATGAGCTCACACAATCACTATGTTTAGCCGCGCGCAAAAGCCAGACAGCTAATGCGATCGCCGCAGTGCCGGGATGCAGTGGCGGCCCGACAGCAGTGAATAGCCAAAGCGGATTCTGCTCACAAGGCGGACAATTCAAAGGAGAACTGGTGAGGACAAACATGTTCTATGGCGATCTCTCAAAAGATGAGCGAAAAGCTCTCGATGAGATCACCAATGAACAGACCCAGACACGCACAAAAGAAGAAGTGGCGCTTGGATACAAGATCACAGAGACCAAGATGATCGCCAGAAACGAAGATGAGAAAGCGCAACTAGCGGCGAAGATGAGCAATGATGTATTGACCGGCAAAGTCGATCCGTCCAAAGGAAGGCTCTCTCCACTCATCACAGACCACAAAATGTATGTCAGAGTGCGGCCAGCAAGCGGAACAGAAGAGATGAGCGTAAAACGCGGGTATCTAGTGAGCACAGCCAAACTAGCCGAACTCCCAGGGCTTGTGACAGAGACACTAAAGCCAGACGAATCACAAGTCTCGCAATACACGGTCTTTGTAGCGGATGGCTTGACGCTTGAGAAGTTCTTCATCAGCGAGACACCAGGCACGCCGCCAGTCTACAACGACCCCAAATGGAGAGCCGCGCTATGCAGCGCTGAACCAGAACCAAAAACAGGAAAACCGATGACAAACATCGGACCCTGCACGCCGGCAAACGCGCAAGCGGTCTACGAAGAGATAAAGAATCGGATAGGCATCGGAGACAAAGACTATATAGTGAACCCAGCAGATGATTTCGCATCAAGCGTGAAATGCGCATGCCTGCCCGGAATAACCACGCACCTCAAATTGTGGAAGAGCATACTCACAGCGGTGCGCAACTGCTTTGCCGCCATACAAGCCACGGGAGACGGCTCCGCAGGACAATGCAACGCGGTGTTGTCCAGATACATCTGCGACGCCTTGCATCTCCTCATCCAATGCTATGTCAAACAATACGACTTCTCCACAGGAAGACCTGACACAGGCCTCTTTGGCGTCGGAAACATCGGAGCTAGCATGACAAAAGCCGGCTCATCAGTGCAACAGCAACTCCAAGGACGATACGGGAATTCGCCAACGTACAAAGCGGCATTCTCCGAAGACAAACTGGTGAACAGCATATGCCTCTTCGCGTTCACGGGAACATGGAACCTAAACCCTGATGTGCTAGCGACCACAGACATCGGCACGATACCCGTCGACTCACAAGCACTGCTCTTCCCAGTCGAAAGAAGATTCCTCACATTCGACTCCGCGAACCAAGGCCTAGCCACTTTCAGCTACCATCTTGGCGCGGAGATAGTCGCAGGAAGCGACGTCACATACACGATAAGCCTAAAATGCTCGACAGGACCGATATGCGACCCATCACAAGGATTCAAAGACGGCGTATGCGACTGCGACAAACTAGGCGAGAAAAAACAAGTCGTGCTAAGCGGACAGCTAAAACAATTCGAGACTTTGGGAGACCGCGGAGAGATATATAAGAATATACAATCGCCGTACAGATACGACCGGGCAGAGATCGAATATAGTTACAGAGACAAGGACCAAAAGACGCAGAACAAAAAATTCGAGATGCAGTTACAGTCTATTGGCGGGGAAGCGCCGGCATTCTGCGCATTCGACATACTTGCGAACTCATACAGATGCGGAATAGACTACTTCAATGAATACTACGCGCGATTTAGCGGAGAACCCACAGCAGAGTACCCTGACATGGCCGCAGGGACATTCAAACTAGGCGACCCAGTGCGATTTAGCGTGCCCGTCATACAGAGGATACCAGAGAACGCCGCATGCTCAACAGGGATATGCGAAAACAGCAAATACTTGCTCTACAAGATCGTCAATAGGAACAGGGGGATAATCTACTCTAACATGGGCGGCCTCGCATCGCCAACAGTGAGCGGAGAGAAACGAGTGGACTATGAAGGCGTCACAAACCCAGATATAACATCACTGTTGTCGACAAATGGCGAGAAGCTCTATCGTATTGATCTGCCTAACCCACTAGGTCCAGAAAACTTCAAGACCGGCACAAGCGCAAGCTCTATCAACTATGGCGTTGAACCAACATCGCTATCAGGAATGGTGCTTGATGTCAGCAAAGACCCAAGCTCGACCCAGACTATAACCTCACCGCTGGTATTTAGAGTCGATTATGGACAAAGCACACCGATGTGCACAGTCTTCAAAGCCGCGAAAAACGCTGATGGCAAGATGACAGTCGACAACGGACCAAAATGCAATATCGATGGGAACACGATAACAACACGAGGGATAATAATCAAGATATCAGAAAACCTAAAATCGCAGCCTACACCAGTAGTAGAGATAAGCGTCAGCGGAACTGGGGGGCTAGCTAAAGTCACAGGATGCGATCCATCGAATCCGTCAACAAACCCAGAGACGTGGACGGCAACATTCGAGATACATGACGTCGAGACTGGAACCGGCGGAGTGAATGACCCCTCCCCATCAGTCGCGGTAGTGCAAGGGATGACACAACGAAAGACGCTATCCTTCAAGAGCATCTGCGCAAAAGAATACAGAGGAGAAAGCGGAGGAGTGAGCGGAGAATGCAACGAGAACAGACTGCTCGCGAGTGATCTCTCAGCATGCTACTGCTTCGCCAACACGGACGACCTGCAAAGGGCGATAGACAACAAAGAGAGCAGGAACTGCGGCGGACCGCTAACAGCAAGCAAGGGAGCGATATGCATCGACGGCCAATGCAAAAAGACAAGCGAACTGCCACAAGGACACTGCCTAGCAAATGAAGTGGTCGACTCCAAACGCGAAGGATGCCTATGCGGAACCGGAGCTAACTGCAAGACAGGAGAGACGTGCGTCGTGCGAAGAGGGAATCTGAACACCTGCGAGACAC
>CAYHWL010000052.1:7148-9567 GCA_964359785.1 uncultured Methanosarcinales archaeon
GACGGAGAGCCAACAGCATGAAAGCAATTCAGAAGACGCTGGATGCGATAAGGAAGAACAAGGGATTGGCGCTTGTCAACTGTATGGTAGACGGAGTATATATAGTGTCATTAGCATGGCTCACAAGCAATCTGATGACAGAACTCGCACCTTTGATGAAAGGGATGCAAGACCTATTCTCAAAAATAAGCCCGACTGATCCGAAGGCATCTGAACTGCTAGTCGCGAATCAAGCGCAGTTGATGGACACATACTCACAGATGATGGCAGTCATCGGCATACATGCTATCTTATTTGTCATATTATGGATAATCCTTTCGGGGGCATCATGGTATCTTGCGCATAGGATATGCAAAACCAAACTGCCTTGGACGCAGTACGCAAAACAGTTTGTCAGCGTGACTGCGATAGGCATAGCGCTCGCGGGTGTGCTCTATCTTGCGATAATATCAGTGGGCCAAGCGACAAGCGCGATAACCATGGTGATCCCCCCCGAAGCGATATACTTCGCGACACTTGTGATGACGATAGTCGTGCTGTTCTTGACATTCTTTGGATACGCCGATATCCCGCACAACACGGGGATAAGAGCATATCTTAGCAGGCTTGGGAAAAAATGGAAAGCAGGAGCCATCGGATTTATCGTCTTTGTAGGAAGCGTAGTAGTGACAAATTATCTCATGCAGTTCCTGATAGGGACGGTGTGGGTATTTTTAGTTATGGCATTTGTCGCCCTGCCAATCTACTGTCTGGGACGGATATTCATGATCGAGATGGTGAAGTGAGACATAATTATCATAAGCTTTTTATATGACTGGGACATTTAAATCATCATGAATGGAAGCATCGATAAGGTTGTCGAGGAGAGGATCAAACCACTATTAGAGAGCACCATGCAAAAGTATCTTGGGATAACAGTAAAAGAGATACAAGCCGACATCTCGGACAACCTCAAGAAGAATCCCCTGCTTGATTTTGTGATAGACCCAAACGTACCGTTCAAACGAGCAAAAGAAGATTTCAAGAGACAATACCTCCTGCGCGTGCTGCGCACAAACTACGGCAATGTATCCGCCGCGGCGGAACAATCAGGACTTGATAGGAGAAGCATACACAGACTCATCGCGCGGCACAAGATCAATCTCGACAGTTTCCGCAGAGTCATCCTGCGACCTGCATACGCAAAAGAGATGGCTGTGACTGGAATAATCGAGAAGACCCTTGAGAACTACAAAGCAGTCATAAACATAGAGAAACTCAACCGGATGTACAAAGACGCGAATGCCGTGTCAAGAGAAATAGTAAAAGAACTCCCAGACATGGCAATACAGATGGCAGAAGCAGAGAACGAATTTGAGAAACGATACTTTGAGAAAGCAATGATAGTCTACAATGGAAAGACAAGCGAGATAGCACGCAAGATAGGGCTTAGATACGAGACACTGCATCGCAAACTAAAGGAGCACGGACTAGCATGAAACAAACCACACCAGTGATCGGGACAATGATAGGGGCGATGCTCGGACTAGTGCTAGGACTTGCGCTCTGCGTGTACTTGGGATGGTCACTTGGATCATGGATAGTCACCGCAATAGGAATGACCGGATTCTTCGCATGGATACTCAAAGTCATGGTGATGTACTACTTTGTCAAGACCGTCTATGGATTAGTCGCGCGATTCACCACCTTAACGGGGGCATTGACAGGCTTGATTGGAGGAAGCTTCGCAGGAAAACTCCACAAAGAATTCAAAAGCACCAAACCAAAAACGAAAGATGATGTCATCGATGTCAAAGCGAAAAGAGTGGAGTGATAAAATATAGCACGAATACCAACATATGCACTTTGTACAGGACTGAACTCCATATGCGCTAATTATAGTGCATTCATCCAATTTAGGAAATATGATATGCAGACCAGGTAGGTTTTATATAATCAAATAATTGTGGATTACTACGATGATACTACCTTCAAACAAGTTTAGTCGTCTTGGATTCGTTCTTTTCTTGATTATATTTATGGTAACTCTTGTTTTTGGAGAAACTGATTTAGATATTAACTCGACTGAGCAAGTCTCAGAATTCGATGAACCTGAATTTGGGAATGTAATTACTAGCAATATTTCAGAATTGATGTCATCGGCAAATGAAACCTTGGTTCTTGAAGAGAAGAATCACATCAAGAATATTACTTCTACATTTTCTCATAAATTTGATTCTAGGGTAAGGGATTATTTGGATAATATTGTGAATCTGACTGAAACAAGGTCTTTCTTGGTGCAATATCATAAGAAATCGGGAAAGTTTCCTGTTAAGGGGAATCAAGAGATCCTCGCTGGTCTCGAGGTCATCGAAGTAAACGGATCAACTGTGTCTGAACTGGTAGGGGAAAGTGACGTAGACTATATAGAGTTGGATCA
>CAYHWL010000053.1:0-9327 GCA_964359785.1 uncultured Methanosarcinales archaeon
TCCACCAAGAATCGGATAAGCTCATGCGAGTCTTTCCACACCTTTGTGACCTCTAAATCCGTGAGCTTGCCAATGTCGTAGTCCTTCTTGGCTTTGATAAGCTCGTCAAGGAGGCGCACTATCTTCGTTGGCACCTTTCCGGTGTGGCCTAATTGCTTGTCAAAGACCTTGAGGATATTCTCGGTCTCGACTTTCTCGACGCCTTCCAGACGCAAGATATCACGGCAGATGGTGATGGTCGATTCATAGACGCCGACCATCTCTTCCTTGTCTTTTTTGGCCTCGATCTCGCCAAATAGCTTCTTGATGCGATGGAAATACTCATCAGCACGTTTGAGGAGGTCATCGATCTCTTTGCCTGACACTTCCTTGATGGTCCCATGCTCGATCTCTTTGTAGTAACGCCTCACCTCTCTTAAGGTGTCGACGTATTTTTTCTCAAGCATCTTTTCCTTGTTGACAAATACCTGCTCCATGAGTTCGATCGCTTCTTTT
The DNA here is from genome assembly GCA_964359785.1 of uncultured Methanosarcinales archaeon. Lineage (GTDB taxonomy): Archaea > Nanobdellota > Nanobdellia > Woesearchaeales > JAGWAF01 > JACQSU01. Next base: position 496 of record CAYHWL010000053.1, read on the forward strand.
GGAGTGGGTGGTGGGATGCCATACATCATCAAAGCGGCTTGCGCTGGAGTGAGCGTGGCCCAGTAGATGTCAGCCTCGATCATCTCCTTCATCCTGCTCTTGACACGGGTGACCATCTGATCCCCGCTTGAGAGGAACATCTCAATAGCTTCTCTGCTGGGTTTGATCTTGCCCATCTTGAGCAGTTGTTTCCAAGGCATGAACATGCCGCGATCGTAGAATGGCACACCATCCCTTAGGATGGTGAAAATCACCGGATTGGCCTCCTTGATGCTGTCCCAGAATTCGGTCAAGATATAGACTTGGATACCTATCTTGTTGCGGATGCCAGTCATCTCGCCAGCTTCCAAGGCCATGCTCATGATGATCCCACGGAGCTTGTCTTTTAGCTCCGCCCGGGTCATCTTCTTGACATCCGTATCGTCGATAATTATCGCGACATCGATATCGGAATCCTTTGTGGCCTGGCCTCTTGGCAATGAACCAAACAAGACATAGCTCACGATGTACTTCTCGAACTTCTTGATGACCATCGATTTGTGGATCTCACCAATCTTGGTCGCGGCCAAAAGGCCTTTGTCAAAGACTGGAGCAGCCAGCGCGCACATCTGCAAGATATCATATTTGCCGTCGTAGCAAGACATCCAAAGTTCGGAGACCAGGAAAGTGTTAGGCACAAGACGCTCATCGGTCTTCTTGGCCATCTCATCGATGATCTGGATCAATTTGTCTTTTAGCTCCAGCTTAGACATCTTCGTCGAGTCAGTGTCATCCACTAGAATCAGGAGATGAATCTTGTCTTGGTCTTCTTTTTTTGGCTCCTCGCCCGGTCTTGGTTGTGGAGGGGGGAGAAGGCCTATGGCAACGATATAATCTTCAAACTTGCCCATCAATTCCTTCTGGAAGATATCAATACGCTTTTTGATATCTTCAAGCTTCTTTTGCTGTTCTTTGGTGAGCTGGGGCATACCTGGAGGCATCTGGCCAAAAACTGGCTGTACCTCTTTTGGCGCTTCCTTTTTTTCCTCTTGGTATTTCTTTGCCATGTTTAGAGTTTGGACTCAAGTGGAGCCTTCTTCTTTTTCGCTTCCGCCTCAAGATCGACACCCAAGTCTTTTAGGGCCTTGAGGTGCATCTGCATGAGCTGTTCTACGATGCTCAATATCTTGAGCATCTCTTCACGCTCTTTAGCGAGGGTTGTCAGCGAACCTTTGTGGAAGCCGATCTGCTCGGCTTTGTCTTCTGCGGATATAGTTTCTTTTGCCATTGTAGTAGTATGACTAAAAAGTCACAGTGGATTATATGTGACGGAGATTTATAAGGAAATAGATACTAGAGAAGATAGATGTGGGACAGTCTGGTCATGTCGTTCTTAGTTTTAAATCACTAAAATCACTCGTTTGGGACAACACAAGATATAATATGCTGTGAATGCTCCGCTATGACATGGGAATCCACACAGATAAACTCGCAAAAATATTATTTTCGCTTGATGCCATCAAATTACGGCCTAACAACCCATTCAAATGGGCATCTGGATATTTCATGCCAATCTATAATGATAACAGACTGCTTTTGTCACGTTACGAAAATCGCCAGCTAGTCGCGGAAGGACTTGAAGCGCTGTTGAAAAATCGAAAGGTCGCTTTTGATGTGATCGTCGGCACAAGCACAGCAGGCATATCTCCTGGGACGACACTCGCCGACCGTCTTAAATTGCCATTCATGTATGCACGTGACAAACCCAAAGACCACGGCATGAGGAACCAGATAGAAGGCCTCAAAGAGAATGAAACCCTAAATGGGAAACGTGTGCTCATCTATGAGGACCTAATCTCCACAGGCGGAAGCAGTCTTAAACCAGTGCAGGCAGTGAGGAATATCCATGGAATAGTCACTGATCTAGTATCAATCTTCAATTATGGCCTTCCTGAAGCCGCAAAGATGTTCGAGGATGAAGGAGTGCGAACGCATTCACTGCTTGACTATGACACCATGATCGAGTGGGCGCAACGACTGGACCGCATCATCCCCGAAGATAAAGTGATGCTTGATGAATGGCGCAAGGACCCATTCAACTGGGGGGACAAACACGGATTCCCAAAGAGCAGCATCGTAGACTTCGGGAGGAAATGGCGCGAGGCTGTCTTGCGGAAAGATTCGATTCTCTGCGCGGGGTTAGATCCTGCAGAATACGGACAAAGACCAGGGATGAGCCTGCCACAAGGCGAGAACAAACTGGGCTGGTGTTTTGCGTTTGTGTCCAAAGTGGCACCATACTGCGCCGCAGTCAAGATCAACAGGAATTACATCAAAGACCTGTCAAGATCCGACACACAACGTCTCATACAACATTGCCACAATCTTGATCTACTGGTAATTGACGATGCCAAATTAGTTGACATCGGGGATACAAATGATTCTGGATTTTACAATGCGCAGAGGGAAGGCTTTGACGCCATCACATATGCACCATTTCCCGGCAATGTGCAAGAGGCAGTCAAACAAGCCCACGCGCGCGATCTTGGATTGATTACGCTTGTGTTGATGTCCAATAAAGAGTTCGAAGTGATAAAGAATAGCACCATCCGAGGACTCAAGGGATATGAATATTTCGCATTGCAATCCGCTGAACACGGATCAGATGCGATGGTGATAGGCGCTCCAAGCCCAGACAACCATATCACCGCGTCAGAGGTGAAACGCGTCCATAAGATCACCGGCGACAAACTCGTTCTCATGCCTGGCGTAGGAGCGCAAGGCGGAGAAGCAGAATACCTGATCCGCGTGTTCGGCGACAATGTCATCGCCAATGTGGGAAGAGCGATAGCCAACTCCTATGACCCTGCGAAGAAAGCGGAAGAGTATAAGATGATGTTAAACCGGATAAGACGCAACCGATAGATGATGGGCTCGTGGTTCAATGATTGGGTGGATGTGAAGAAGTCATCTTCGGGGCTATCGCTGTACCTATCTTTTCGTGAAGGCGGACGAGTGCTTGGGCCGATCCTCACGCCGTATCCCACCACCACAATAATCAAGGGAGATAATCTTGACACGAAACTTCCTGTGTTCCATAGATATCCCACAGAGATGATGCTTTTGGATGAGGCAAAAAGTCTGGCTGACAGAATAAGCAGTGTACTTGGCGCGGAACACGTCGAAATATTTGGCAGGACAAAAGAATATGATATAATGTTCGCCAAGATGGGGGTCCACGAAAAGCCAAATGAACGCAGGGTCGTGCAGATACGGGATGTCGGCCATAGTGATTTTCTTTCACTTGGCAAAATGGCAGATGAGTTTATCCCTGGGAAATATGCGTATCAGGCCAAGAGGCAGTTGGGATGGCCATATCGCATCGTCGAATTGGATGACAAATTGCTTGACATCGTGGACTATTTCAATGAAGCCAACATCTACTTATTCCGTGCAGGGCAGGAAGAACGATGGAAAAAGACGGGGGAATACCAGATCGCGTTGGAGATGGTAGAAGAGATAAACTCCATGCTGACTGGAGAGACCGTTTCTATCGACCCCAAACGAAAGCAACTGCAGATGGCAGTGCCGGATCTGGCGGGTGTCAAGTTCACCAAGAATCGGCTTGCGTTGGACGACCTCCTCAAACTCCCCCACGCATTCATCGACACGGAGAAGAAACTTTTTTCCACTGAAGCGGCGCAGAACAATTTTGTCGGACTGCTATGCATCGATTCCCAAGGAAGGGCCAATGGCAGTGTCCACACCACGGAACGCGCCGAAGACACGCAAATCGCAAGCCAGGTCAATGGGCATTATGCGAGCTTCACGCTTCATTATCATGATACTGAAATCGAGATGGTGAAAGCCGCAAGCGAGACGTTATACCGCGCAAAGCCGTATCTGCTGTTTGGACATAACATCTCCTATGATCTGGGAGAACTGCGCGGAGTGCGGCAGAAGAGATCACACAATGGGTTTGCCGTAGGGATGGGGGGCTGCGGACCAAGAGTGATATCCGCTATGGGATTCCCTAAAAAGATGGCGATACCTGGCATGGGCATCATCGACACCATGCAGATGGCAAAGACCTGCACGCCAAACCTGCCAGCAAAAGATCTTGAGACAGTCGCTGGAATAACAAAAAGCATATCCTATGTAGAGAATGAACGCCTGACAAGATACGGCGATCCTGGATCGAAGCGGCATAGATATCTCATCTCTGATGTACATTCATTGCATGGTATCGTGCATGGCAGATACAGGGAGCTATTGGGATGTGTATATTCATGCGCGGTCGCAAGCGGAGTGACACTTGAAGAGGCATTGCATTCTTCTCGATGCGCGGAGAAGATCCGTGACGAAGAGCATTTCTCAAGGCATGGCACCTACCGCGAGGCTCCAAGCAAACAATCTATGCTACGCAAGGCACAAGAGAGATTCACAAAACAATGGCCTGTGATGCGTGAAGAGATGCTCGCACCGCTTAATCGCAATCGCGGCGTGGTGGGGGAAGGAGTATATGACGTGACACGATTCTATCTTCCCTTTGACAGATGGATGGGGACAAAGTCGATGATAATGAATCCTGGGATTGTGCCTGTGATGCGGAGCTACGATGAAGGGAATGATAAGGAGAAGATCGCGACACTTGGGTTCTTGCGCGCACTCAATAAAGAACCATGGCTGCACTATTTCCTTTATCGAGAGGCATATTATGATGCGCGAGAAAAGATCTCTGACGCGGGACTTCTGCTTGACAAATTAGAGTCTACAAGCAGGGATTTCTTCTATTCGTATGGGCGGGAGGACACGCATGGGAAAGAGGCCTTGATACGCAAGCATTTCGGCTGTGAGTTTTCGGTATGGCGGGCGCGTGAGGGGATAGACCGGATGGTGTATGCGCGCAACGTCGCTTGGAGATTTGGAGAGGTGCATGGCATATCTGTCGATAAATGGGAGAGAAGAGCAAAAGAATATTCTAAGGTGGCGCTTGCCTGGATCGACTCTTCCAATCTGCGGATAGCATATCGGGACGGCTTATGGCTCTACGTGATAGGAGACACGCCACCTGACGGGCCTCTTGTGCATGCAGGCAATTTCAAAGCCCTCAAAGTGAACGACCATGGTGATAACCGGATCATATATAGAGAGGCAGGAAGATTCCATGGCTTGCGTGTCAGTGAGAAGAAACCAGGACGAAGGACTATCTATGAGAATCGCGGCATAATGTGTATCTTGGATGCGATGATAGACGCGGATATTGTCCGCGCTGAATTCGCCTATCAGACTGGGCGCGAAGCGTTGCGCAAGGGCGAAGTGGATCATGATGACTTGTTGTTAAATGTCCCCGGGGGAGCATATCAATTCAAAGGGTTGTCTAAAGAAGGAGAGTATCTCTTCACATATACTGATCGAGAGGATTCATTGCCTGATTTTGTGCCGGATCTCGCCGCATATGTCAAAAGATACGAACGCTATGTCGGCAGATGGATGCGCAAATGCAGGGAACTTTTTGGAGGCAAACAAGGGAAGCTGTTTTAGATGAAGTTTTTAAGGAAATGGCCCGCACAAAGGCCATGGAAGACCTTGAGAGACGGATCGAACTTGAACCGATGGGAGTCCGGACTGTGATAATGTGCCGCGATGGGAAATACACCATCAACTCAATGGGCATGGAGCTAGAGTATTGTCTTGATACTTATATGAAAAACAAACCCCATTACCTGACATCACAGACTAATAGACATAATCTTTACGCGGTCTACTTAGGTCATATGTTGGACCTGCAACAATATCACCTCCAAGAACAAGTCAACAATGAATTGGACTTGCAAGGGGCGATAGAAACACTGCCGCCCATGATGAGCGGCACATTACAAAGACTAGTCGCCCTCGTAAATCACCCACGATTCTGGATGCGCGGAACCACGATGCGACAAGAGCACAAGCGAAGACTTGAAGACCATGCCCGTGACACACAATCTTTTGTGTCGATCCGAGACATGATACTTGAAGGGATGACACCTCTACGCGCGGCAATGAAACACGATAACCTTGACGAGGAAAAAGACCGATTCACCCTTAGCGTGGACAGGATCTATGGGCAGTATACTCTATTGTCCATCAGCACACACAACTTACTAGAAAGCGAGCAGAGGATCGGGAAGATATTGTTTTGAATCTGGATAGAATCATCTTGGACGAACCTTGATTAGACAGGCATTATCGAGGTCGCCAAATGCACTGGCATAGAGACCATAGAAAAACTCCTTTACATCATGTGCTTGTCTGCCCCCTGCTTCATCCCACATGGGGTCGTTTACATAGACTTTACCCTCCTCATATCCAGTTATCACCACAAAATGAAAATTGAATTTTGGCTGGGTGTCAGTTAGAAATCTGGTGGTCATAAGAGCACCAAGAGGCCTGTTTGCTTTCAATTCCTGTAAGATATCATCCAAACAAGGTATCTTTGGTGTCATGATCCCGCCAGTCTTCATAAAATCAATAAAGTGGTTGATGACCAATTTGTTCTGGTCGATCTTCTCTTTCTCCGCAAGAAACTGGAATCTTTGGAGAATCTCATCTTGCGACGCGCCGATATCATTGCGCGTGAAAAGTTTTGGATGCAGACTTGTGATCTCAACATCAAAACCTTGACGTGATAAGTATGAACCAAGCTGGGGAGCATATGATCCTGTCGCGTCTGTGGCAATCTCACTTTTTAGACGTTGGAAATCCTTTGGCTGCCCATGATAAGCGAGCAGCATACCCACGCCACAGATCACGCAGTCAACGGAATCTTTGGGTTGTCGTATCAATGGGACATCGAGGCGCATAGAACATGTGTAGGATGAGGGCGAATAAAATAGTTTGCTATTGCCAAACTAAAACATTAAATACGTGATAAGTGTGGGAAAACGTATACTGACCCGTTGGAGGCCCCACACAATGAGAGACACAAAAGACAATTTGCGACGATTATACATCATCTTGATTTTTGCTATCCTCTTGCTTTGCACATCGATTGTGAGCGCGCAAATCGCAACACCTCAGTGTGTTATGAGTCCCGCCGGTCTTGTGGCATGGTTTAGCGCAAATGGGACCCAGATAGTCGATCGAGTTTTGAATGAAGTCGACCCAGATACCTCTCATTATGGGGGGCTCTGGCAAGCTACATACGAACCTGCGATCGCTGGCAATGGGTTTAGCCTCAATGGCGTCAATGCTCGAGTCGTAATCCCTGATGCTAATTATCTTGATTTAACCGGGTCATTCACCCTGGATGCATGGATAAAACCAAATTCTCTTAACTGTGTAAAAGGATGGTGCGCAATAGTCTCCAAAAGCGACTATACCGCTGGCAAGAGAAATTATGGACTTTGGGTCAGTACCGCGGGGGCATTGCTTATCTCCTACAGAAACACCGCTGGCGCATACGTTAACTCACTTTCGGCGGCAGGAACAATCGCCGCTGGCAGATCCTACCATGTGGCTGGTGTAGAAGACAAAGCCGCAGGCGCATTGAGATTATATCTCAATGGCGCCTTGATACCCTCAACCACCAAAGGCGATCCAAAAACAGCGCCTGCAGTCAATGATGTACCCTTGACAGTCGGGTCAAGTGACCCGGGGTATGATTACTATTTCAATGGATTAATAGACGAAGTGCATATATTCAATCAGGCATTAAGTGATGTGGAGGTAAATACACTATCTACAACTACATCGGGAAACCGAGGATTATGCAGACTCAACGAGATCCCTCAAAGAATGCCTACCGATATACTGTATCCAGATACACGAACGACATTGGATGGTCCAAATGTCAAAGTATCTTGGCTTGGACAAAGTTCAGAACCCGATAATTGGGACACCTATCATCTCAAGATAGGAAATTCTGTGAATGGAGTCGAGCATCTCAATAAAAATCTGGGCAAAAACAGCTCATGGAATGTGACTGGACTGCCTGTGGATAGCAGAACATTATACGCTAGAATATGGTGGGGCAGAACACCCATCGCGAGTCCTGATAAAACAACTTGGTTAGGCTACAAAGACATTACTTTCAAATCATATTCACCAAGCGAGATTAACGTCGGAAATCTAAAACTATACTATCTCACAAAAGCAACTGACGCAGCTGGCATGAATTCCGATGATTACTGCGCAAAAAAAGGCGAGGCATGCGTGCGGGAAGACTGGCTATATCTAAGCTCATGCAAAAACGCAGGATGGTGCAACAGCACAGAATATGGGGGAACTGTCAGACCCCACGGATGTTTAGACGCGATCAACAAACCCAATTGGGACGGAAGCGTGAAGCGAGTCATGTGCACAAATCAAGGCCCCGCGGATCCAAATGCAGTGAAACTGTTTGTCACCAGCATACCATTCGCAGAAGGGAATGCCGAGAGCTTCTGCGCAGAAAGAGGCGGAACTTGTGTCGCAGTCGATTGGCTATATAAGCAGGGATGCATAAATGGAGGATGGTGTCCACTCCAGACCAAAGATGCGCTATGGCAACAGTTCGGCTGTCAATACAGCGGAGACTGGGCAACCACATACGCTGGATCAGGAGTGCGGGTGTTGTGCAAAGGCGCAGGCAGTCCTGTAGTTCAACCAATATGCACTTACACTTATTCAGATTGGGGAGCATGCACATCAGCTGGGAGGCAGACAAGAAATGTAACTAGCGCATTGCCAACAGGATGTATGGGCGGAGCCACACCAGTGGAACAGCAATGCACCTATACGCCTATACGATGCACTTATACCTATTCAGCTTGGGGAGTATGCACATCAGCTGGGAGGCAGACAAGAAATGTAACTAGCGCATTGCCAACAGGA
>CAYHWL010000054.1:0-2287 GCA_964359785.1 uncultured Methanosarcinales archaeon
GGTGAAGGCGTAGGCGTGCCTATATTGATAGGAGCACTTAATGGTGGCTGGACCAATTGTTGCGTGGTGCTTGTGATTCCCACCTGAAAATTTCGGGTCACTTGAGACTGGGCCGTGCCTATAGGAAGGCCATTTGGTCCGATGAGGTTTGCCTTGATCGTATGAGGGCCATTGTCGGTGTAGAGTATTATGGGGTCGATCTGGTCTCTGATGATGCTTGGCTTCCCATCAAGGGAGAATGACGCGTTTGTTCCAGGGACGATATTGTTCATCGACCATTGGACTATCACCATGCTAGGCCCGCTTTCACTCCCTTGCAGGATGCTTCCTTCTAATGGGTTCAAGATAGAGATTTCTTGCCCGTAAGCGCAAATAGAGAGGGATGTCAATATCAATAGCGCCAAGACATATGTTCTCATGTCTCACCTGCGCCCAATCGTGATATATAAATGTTTTGAGCGTTTAGAATTTCTCTTTTCGTACCTGTGAGGCGTCAAACCCCATCTCGATTAGGATAGCGCTGATTGCGTCGACAAAGACGGGAGGGCCGCACATGAATACTAAAGCGTCTTTTTTGGTTGGGCACATTTTTTCTAGGACCGATTTATCGATTCTGCCTAGATGGCATTCCATATCTGTGCAGGGCTGTGTCGCCGCAAAAAGGGTGGGAATCTTATGGTTCGCTGCGGTCACCCGTATCTCATCGACATATTCTATGTCATTAGGCAGTTTGTTGCTTGATATCCACACAATCGGTGTTTTGCCGCCTCTTGCTATTTGGTCTCTCATGATGCCAAGTACTGGCGCGACTCCGCTTCCTGCGGAGATGAGATACAAAGTTTTAGGTTTATCCTCTTTTTTAAGAAAGAAATTTCCAAATGGCCCTGACACTTCAACGAATGTCCCTATTTTGGCTGTGGAGAATAGCCATGTTGTGAGCGCTCCTCCAGAGACCAGCTTAATCGCAAGTTCAATTTCGTTACTGCGGGTAGGAGTGCTTGCGATGGAATAGCTTCGTTTGATCTTCTTTATGGATCCATCCGATTGTGCTATCTCCAGGGTTATCATGACGAACTGGCCTGCTTGATAGATGAATTCAGCAGGTGTCGTGATTATGAATGATTTACTGGATGGTGTAAGATCCGTGATCTTTATGATCTTGCTTTGAAATGTGATTGCCATTGCGCAAAGAAAAAATTCGTGCCTTAATAATGTTTGCCGACGCCCTTCTTGGGGCATATCTTGACAAGCACGCATTTTGAACAAGTGGGTGTAGGCGCTTTGCATGTGTCCCTACCCAATCTGATGAGCAGATAGTTTATATCACCCCACTGTTTTTTTGGAAAGGCCCTCATCAGGTCCGCTTCGATCTTGTCCGTGTTTTTCTGTGTGGACAATCCCAGCCTCCCCGCCAACCGTTTGACATGTGTGTCCACTGCGATCCCTTCCACTTTCCCAAAAGCGTCGATAAGGACTATATTAGCGGTCTTTCTTGCTACGCCCTTAAGTTCCAATAGCGCAGGCATCGTGTCTGGCACTTTGCCCCCATGTCTTGCCACAAGGAATTGTGCCATCTCCTGTATGTGTTTTGCTTTCATATGGTAGAATCCAGTGCTCCTGATGAAACTCTCAAGTTCTTGCAAATTGGCATGCGCATAGCCCAAAGCGGTTGGGTACTTCGCAAACAACGAGGGTGTCACTTTATTGACCCGTTCATCTGTGCATTGCGCTGATAGCATCACTGCGATGAGGGTCTCAAGAGGGGTTTTGGCATGGAGAAATGCGTGTCGTTTGCCATATTTTTTTAAGAGCAGTCCATAAATCTTTGTGACATCCGCCATGGTTAATCAGGGGTTTTCCTGCTTTTAATGGTTGCCAGCGCATTTGAATCCTTAAAAAATTGATAACGTTTTTATAGTGAATCGTCTCGCTTTGCTTGCATGAAGGGTGGTCGACGTAGTGTTATCGGTGCAGAATTGGATTCATATATGGCATCGCGTCGTAGAATGACGGGATGGATTTCCAAGACTGTGAAATCATGGAAGGCCAAGCCAAAACCGGCTCCGAGAACAGCACCGACGCTAAGTAGGCCTGTGGTCCATGAGCGTCCGCATATCATTCAGCAAAAAGTCATAGTACAAGATGGATTTGAGGACATGAGTCCTGGAGTGTGGGGTCGTATGTCAGGGTTTTTCGGCAAAGTGTTCGGTAAACAGGAATCTGAGTTTGAGGAGTATGATTTTGCTCCTGATGTGGACTTCACTCCGCCAGAAGCGGTGCTAAAGAC
>CAYHWL010000054.1:2387-9227 GCA_964359785.1 uncultured Methanosarcinales archaeon
GCTCCACAGCCAGAGCAAAAGAAGAAAGGATGGTCATTTTTTAGCAGGAAGAAAAAAGATGATGATTATGCGCAGATGCCGCAAGCGCAGCCTCAAAATGAGTATCTTGTCTCGAATTATGAGAAAGAGCTCAATGATACCAAGGAGGACATGCGTGAGATGACCAAGATTTTCCTCGCAGGCATGGAACGTATGCCTCCTGAAGAGCTCCACAAGTTCAAGAGGACTGAAGAGTTCGACAGGCTAAAGGTCCTTCTCAAAAAGCATAATGTAATCAAGTGAGCGGTTTGGCTTGTTGCCACATGGTCTCAAAGCTTTTCTTGAGTGTTTGGACTAGTGCTTTGTTAGTGGTCCTTATCCCTAACCGTTCTTCACCTTTTTCATAGGCTTCTGTCCCAAGCAACGCTTCCCGTCCATCGCATACCGCCATGCTCACCAAGTCAGGAATTGCTAGTATGCGTATTTCCCCGCCTCCTTCTACAAATGATTTCACTGTTTTCCGGTTCTCTTTGGTCACAGCTCGTATTATGATGCGAGCTTTCACTCCCCGGCAAATTGCCCTTTTCTTAACAAGATCAGTCGCATATGATCCTACAAACAATGGGGCGCATTGGATGAATTCCTTGCAAGCGTGCTCGATCAGATTCACAAGTTCATCCAGGTGTGCCTCACGCCCGCGATAGAATCTTGTGGAGGGTGGATTGATAGAGATGTTCCTTGATTTGGTGGGTATCCGCAGGTTTGCCAATTCCTGATTCATCTGGTTCGTTTTTTCTATCTTGGAGAGGATGAATTTCCCAAGTGAGGTCTTGATGTCATCGCCGCTGTATCTTTTGGGTTTGCCAGGGATTATCCGGACTAGCCCTTTGATTCTCAATCCATCGAGGATCTGATAGACTCGTCCAATGGGCACATTGGCCTTTGAGGAGATCTGTCCTGCGGTGTCACTGTCATTTTTCGCAAGATGGATCATGACCCGTGTTTCGTATGAATTGAATCCGATCTCGCGCAGATACTCTAGTAGTTCCATAAACTTATTGAAGTTGTTTTATCTATTAATAAGTTTGCTATTGTTTCTGCTGGGGATGGAACACACACCAAAATATCTGTCTCTTGATGAGCTCACCGCCCTGATGTCACAGCCAAATAGGTCTTGCGCAAGAAGATTTTTAGAGGATAACAAGGAGATCCTCAAGACCGCGCTTGGAGGCAGGCATAATCATCAGGCTTGGGAAGGTGGTTATCTTGACCACGTCACGGAGTGCATGAACTTTGCCGCTTTGCTATACCCTGCGCTTAGTGTCGCCAGACCTCAAAGTTTCAGGTTAGATGATGCCTTGACTGTCTTGTTTCTCCATGATATCGAGAAACCTTGGCGGTACGAAAAAAGGGATGGGGTCTACGTCCAGGCGCAAAGCCTTGATTCATTTGAGAAGCGTGAGGCGTTCACAAATGAAGTTGCCAGATCATATGGGTTTGTTCTATCGATTGACCAGCACAATGCGTTGAGATTCGTCGAAGGTGAGAACCAATTCACAGGTTATAGCCCATCCAATCGTGGGATGGGGAGATTGGCTGCCTTTTGTCATATGTGCGATGTATGGAGCGCGAGAGGTGCTTATGATCATCCGCTTGCAGATGAGGATCCTTGGCCAGGCGCTTTCACGAACCGCCCGAAATGATATCAGGCGATCTCTTCTTTGTGATCTTTCTTTTTTGTGAAGAATGTGATGGCTTCCGCAAGCTCTTTGTGGGTCTTGGCGTATTTATTGATGTCGACACCTTTCTTGTAGGCTTCGCATGCTTGCACTAGCGCCATCGCGCCGCATCGTGTCCCTCGTGGATGCGCATGGACCCCTGCGCCCATTGTGGTGATAAAGTCCATATTGCCCATCAAATCGATGAACGGTTTGAGCAGAGTCGGATTCAAACCCCCGGATATTATCGGACAGCATTTGCGTACGCCCCTCCATACATCATCGGAGAGTGTCTTTTTCCCGCGTCGATCAGATTTCTCGATCTTGATCGCGTCTTCATCATTTTCAGGTATAGTGCTCCAGCTTTGTTCAAAATAATGACCGATGCTTTTCATATGGATTATATTGTGCGCGGCCACGATATCCTCGCTTGGACTGCCGCTCATCTTGCCGACCCCTGCTGTGCCGGTGTGGATCCCGCTTGCTCCGGCCAGACGTGCGAATTTAGAGAGTACTAGGACAGAGTGGCCAATAGGGTTTTCTTTTCGTGTGAATGCCCCATGACCTGCACGATGGAAGTGTATGAACACGTCAGGATATTTACGTCGCAATGTCTGCACCGCCATCCATCCCGCAGTCAACCCGTCTATGAGAAACGCATAGCTTCCAGCTTCGAATCCTGCTTTTCGGATCATCTCACACCGCAGGATCATAGTATCATAATCAGGGGCCGACACGTTGAAAGAATGCACTTTCTTGTGCCCTGTCTTTTTCACGGCCTTATCCATCGCTTCTTTGACGTGAGATACCATCTTTTTATATGGACAAAAATCTTGGTCTGCTTGAGGCTCGTCGTTTTTTACGAAATCTCCTCCGCCCACCCAGAAATCATAGCATACTTCAGCGTATTCAGATGAAGTGAGCCCCATTTTTGGTTTGATTATCGTTCCAAGTATCGGTCGGTCGTAGACTCCAAGATAGCGCCTCATGTCGTCGATGGTATAATTTGGCCCATCGTATTGCTCAAGCATGGAGGGTGGAAACCAGACATCCAACAGTTTTAGCGCTGTCACTTCTTTGACTCCAAGCACATTGCCCACAAGATATGTTAGTACATTTTGTATGTTTCCGCCACGGTCAAATAGCCTCCAAGGGTACGCTATCCAGACGAGGTTCTTGGGGATGTCCAGATCATATACGATGGCGTTCATCTGCCGTGAGAATTTTGTCTCTGTCTTGACAGCGAAATTCGTGCCTGTCGATGATTCAGCGGCGATCTCTGCCGCGCTCTGCAGATGATTGTGTCCCGTCCCTGGTTTTAGATAGTACACAGCGAGCATATACTCGCCATTCTCCGGATCGGACAATTTGAGATTCACATATGCGCTTTGATGCGAGTTGAGTGTTTTTACCAATGTTTGAGCGTTAGGCATATGTTTTCTCTTATTGTCTCCTTTATTATATTTTGCAGAGGTTTAGAGGTGTATTTTCATCACGTACTGCCTAGAAGTCTGTTCGTGCCGCGGACCGAGAAGTTCCGGCCCGCGGGTGTGCCTCACTCTTCTTTTTGTAAAGAAGTCTTGCGCCGTGAGAAGGATTGAATGGTTCCCAGCCGAAAAGTGGGGGGGTGGTTGAGTTACAGAAAACGGTTTCGCTGGGAACCGCTCAATTTCCAAGTATTTGATAGTAAGGCTTATATATAAATGTATCTATTTCGTATACTGGCGTACCAAAATATCACTTTAGTGTATTAGGATACACCAATCTTCTCGTCGATAAAGTCATTTCACATCACTCGCGTCGACAAAATCCCCGAATTCGGTTTTTGGGGTCAGAACAGGCTTATTTTCCTCTTTTTTGCCTCCAAAAAAGACCGTTATTTCACCTGCGCAGTCTTTTGTCGTCTTGATATCCCAGGTTGTTGGAAAACCTCGCATATATTGGGGCTGTCCATACCTATCATCCAGAAACACGACTACACCTCGGTCGGTCTCTGTCCTGATGCATCGTCCTGCATTCTGCAATACTTTGGTCAAAGCAGGAAGGATATACCCATAGTCCCATCCTTTGCCGAATTTCTCATTGTAATAGGTGATTAGCTGTTGCGTCTCGATGTCTGGTTTTGATAGAGGTAATCCTACGACGATCACGCATTTCAATTGATCGCCAGGTAGGTCTATTCCTTCGCCAAATGATCCTGCGGCGACGCCAAGAAGCGCGGATCCTGATTTCGCGTATGTCACGAATTTCTCCAGAAGTTCCTTCTTGTCATTGCTTGACATCTCGCTTGCTTCGCAAAGCATTGTCTTCTTGCTTAATGGATCAAGATGCGCTTTTGTCTTCTCTAGTAGATAGTAGCTTGGGAAAAACACTGCCGTGTTTCCTGGCACTGCATTGATTATGCTTGCGCACTCTACTGCGATTTTCTTGTACTGCTCATCGCTGCGGCTGGTGTATTTTGTGGTCACGCTAGGATTGATCAATGTCAACCGATTTTTCTCATCAAATGGGGAGCCATATTCTTTGTCGAATGTGTTGCGGTTAAAGCCCAGAAGATCGCTGTACATTTCGGTGGGTGTGAGCGTTCCGCTCATCAGTAGTGTCATAAATGATGAGTCGATTATCGGTTTGGTGACTACGCTTGGGTCCAGGCATCGATAGGTGAATGTGACTAGCGGTCCTCGTGTGGTCTCTTTGATCGTGACATAACGCGCGAATCCTTCATCATCTCCTTGCCACGCGAGGAGGAATTCCGCGATCGCGCCGATGCTGCTTCCTCTTTGTGTGGCGCGGATTGTGGTCGCATCATTCTCGAAGAGTTCAATCAGCAGATCGATAGGCATGATTTTGCGCGCCGCTTTGAGGATTTCTTCACGTTCGACTGGTTCTTGCCCATTCACGCCTTCGCTGATCAGATTAAGTCCATCCTGCAATTTTACTAGAGCTTCTCTGGTCTGGTCGCAAGAGTGTTTTATCGCCTCTTTTATAGCCGATTGTATCTGGAAATTCGATAGGTTGCTGCTAAGTGTCTCCCTGATGCGGGATGGCAGGTTATGCCCTTCATCGATTATCAATATGCAGTTTGACAGGTCTTTATTCACTTTCTTGAGGAAGTTCTCTGATATCCTTGGATGGAAGACATAATAGTAATCAGTGACTATGACTGTCGCCTGTTGCGCTAGCATCTGTGCGACTTCATACGGGCACAGTCCTTTCTGTCTGCATCCCTCGATCACTTCCTGCAATGGTAGAGGGGATCGTATCCCTAGATCAGATATCATTATCGCGGCTTCAGCCGTCTCCGCCCCGCCTGATTTCTTCCGTGTTTTCAAGTACATTTCACACTGATCTTTCTCTCTCATGTATTTGCAGTATTCAGAGAATTCTCCAGAGCCCATCGCTTCTGCTCCTGGTTGTGCGCACATCCACTTCTTGCCGATTAGTGATGACGCTACGAAACTAAGCCCGTGTTTTTGTTTTATCTTTGAGAGCGTCTCAAGCGCGATTTTATGCTGCGTGTGTCTGCTTGTCAGGAAAAATATCGTCTTATTCTCTTTTAGCGCGAATGTGAGGGCGGGAGCGAGCGCGGCGACTGTCTTTCCAAGCCCTGTTGGAGCGTGAGCTATCATGTGTCTCTTGGTATTTATGCAGTTCCACACATCTTCCATGAATTTCTTTTGTATGTCCCTTTGCGAATCGTGAGGGAAGAGCAATCCGGGTATCATATGTTGCCCGATTCGCCCCCTCCTTTTATGTGTTATGTAATGCGGTTTTCCAGCGGAAACACAGGTGATTTTCTGTCGACAAAACTGTGATATATACAATCAGATAGCTACATTTATATACAAATAAACGAATTTTTTGTCACGAGGGGGAATTGATGAGACAATCAAAACTGTTCAATGTATTTTTCCGTGAGAAGCCTGTCATGATGCTGGTTTCCTTGTTGAATCCAAAAGCGGAGATGTATGCCTCAACGGTAGCAAAGCAAGTCGATTGCACTTATTCTCACGTTGTCAAGATCCTCCAGGAGTTCCAGAAAGAAGGTCTAGTTGACTTCGATAAGAAAGGCCGTCTTAAATTCGTCAGACTCACCAAGAAAGGCAAGGACCTCGCTGAATCCTTGGAGAGAGCCAAAGGGTTGTTGTGAAGTTATTTATATCCAACAACCATCTCTTCCGTATAGAAGATGTCACTATCTGGCTCAAAAAGAATGATTTTCCGAAGAATCAATATCTTCTCCAATCCTTGCTGCAGTACTTGCTAGAAAAAGAATTTGTCCTGGGAACCACTTACTCCGATCAAGAGGTAAGAGACCGCCTCAAAAAGTACTACCCTGATGAATATCCTACGATAAGACGTGACTTGGTAAATTATGGCTACTTTAAACTCGATCCAATCAACACCACTTACACAGTCATGAAGATGACCATCACAGAGCAGGACATCCAAAACAATAGCGTGCTCACCAAAGAAAAACTAAACAAAAAAATAAAGTAAGAAGAAAAATTATTTACTCCACATAGATCTTGATCTGTTCTGGGTCGTACTTCCAGCCCCATTCGACTTTACCCGTTTTCTTGTAGTATTTGACAAGTCGTCCGATCTTGGATTCTGTGAGTTGTAGTCCGCGTTTCGCGCTCATGTCCTTGTGGTTCTCTTCCATGTGCTTTCTGATGAGCAATGCGCGTCGCAATAATGCTCGCAGATCATCTGGTATCTTGTGTTGCAGGTTCTTCTCTTCGACTATCTGTGAGATGTTCTTTCCGCACAGTACTGCGACATCTGGGACCCCATATGAATCACGCAGTATCATGCCGATCATGCTTGAGCTCTTGCCTTCTTTGGCCATCTTGGCGATGAGCATCTCGACTTCTTTTGGTGATTGTGTCACCCATGAGGGCTTTGTCTTGGATAGCGGTTTTTTGCTTCCGCTATTTCCTCTTTTCCTGGAATGCATCTTTGCCATTTTTTTCTCCAGCGATGGATATAGAATTCGTCTACATCTCAAGCGTGCCCCAGCATTAACCAAGACACCTCGCTAATAGACGGAAACAACTAGGTCGTTTATAAAGCTAACGTGTCAAGCAGTATCTCCGTAGGTTAGGTTGGTTCTCGAGATGTGTATCTGCTAAATGTGGGT
>CAYHWL010000055.1:0-9212 GCA_964359785.1 uncultured Methanosarcinales archaeon
TTCGCTTCTTTGAAACTACTCCCTAGAAGTTAATCAGTTACGGAGATACTGATATATGATTTGGTCCGATAAATAGATTCTGACTAAAGAGTTCTGCAAGCGTTCGAAAAGTGGGTCAATCTGGATCAAGAAATGGTAGTGCCACGTTTCTTTGTTATCTTGGACAGGGTAGAGTAAGATTGAGGATTAAATGGGTGAACTAGAAGAGAAGTAGATTTATAAAGTCGTCTTTCCGACTTCTAAGTAGAGGTAAACACTATGGAAGCAACGGAGTTGGTGATTTTTAACAAAAATGAAATTGCTGGATTGATTGAATCATTGGGCCTCCGTACAAGAACTATCAAAGGCAAGACCTTTGTGTCAGACAATAATGGAGTAGTTCGCTGTTGTGACTCATGTAATCGCGAGTTGGAAGTCACGAAAGTTGGTTCTATCGCGCGTGGTTCTGTTATGATATACTGTGATAATCCCTTATGTCTGTCAACTTGGGTGGCAGGGAATAAGATCTGAATATGGGTGCATTTGACAAATTCTTGGAGGCTCTTAGTAGAGTAAAACTTGCAGAATTCAATCTAATAAAACTTTCACCTGACATAAAGAAGGTTACAGTTGGGGGGACTGAGTTTTCCGTCGATGGAGGTGATTTGATAGTAGCACCAGGCGTCAGAGTGCAGCCCATGCTGCAAGCCGACGGTACATATGAGTTTCTGCTGCCTGATGGCACTAAAGTGACGCGCCCATCTCTGAAGAGTACAGACAATGTTCGTTATCTTAGCGCAGAGCAAAGGGTTTTTACAAGAGCCGATTTGAGCCCGATACAGATACCTTTTCTATCAATTAATGACCGGCATGAAAATGTTATTAAGATCCTAAAACCCTACCTTGAAAATTATAGGGGGGGTCTTGATTTAGGAAGCTTGCTAATTGCAAGCACGGTTATTAGATTAGAAGATAGCGGATGCAAGGACTATGAGACCCTGAGCCAGTATCACCTGAGATTAGGGGACCACCCTCGGGTGGGTCATATGATTTATAATTTTTTCAGGTCTGGCGTTCTCGAAAGAGATATTATTCCCTATCTACATGGCCTTATGAAGAATTATAGTTCGCACGACCAAATCAGACAGAATTTTCTGATTCATTGGAACAGTATTATAGACAAAGGGTATCCTACTGCGTATTTCGTTAAACAAGTGGATGGTATTGTGAGTGTCCAAACTGAACTTCAGTGGCGATTTGATATGGGTGTTAAGCAGGTTGAGGTTTACTCACGGAGTAAAGATCGGAATAAAAGCGTAATCGGTTGGCTTGACTCATTAAAGTCTATAATGTTCTTCGAGTATAGCGTTCAGACCTATGCACTGGGCGCAACACCTGCTGTCACGTTGAATATTAAACGGTTATAACTCGCTCCGATCAGATTAAGATGGATAGGGTGCTGGGATCTTTTACTTACTGCTAAAGGTTAGGTTGATTTGGAAATTTCTTTATTGTGATATACTCCGCAACCTTGGGTTATCTGTCTGATATTCCAGACGCTCAGATCATTATTCGTACAAAGCCTATATATAAGGCCCAGATCCCGGCTCACTGCCTCCTCGATCCCTCCTTGAAGTTCTTGACGTCCTAAAATGGGTGGTGCACTGACGCAAAGCGGATCTCTTTCTTGCCATTCTTTTTCAGGACGATTATATCCGCCCTTTCGACTCTTTCGTATGTCGTGAACCGTTTGCGGCATTTTGGACATTCCCGACGGCATCTGGTGGCGCTTCCTTCATCCGCAAGACGCGAATTGATCGCATCTGTGTCGATCTCTTGGCAGTATGGGCATCTCATGGTCCACAATGTGTCTCACTGGTATCCTGATTATCGGCTAATCTTTTTATACCAGTCAGGTTCCCCACAAGACATGGATCACACTCTAGAGTATTTGGCATGTGAGAGTTTGAGGCGTCTTGGGATACGGAGAGCTAAAGCCGAGTCTCTTGTGACTCTTTGCGGTGACGCATTCATGATGGTGAAGGCAAAACCTGCGCCCGATGTCGCAAAGGATGTCTGTATGGAGCTTGACTGTGAGTACCGGTTTGTGGTTAAGCCGAAGTTGGCCGTCCTCAATATCCCCAAGATAGATATCGACCGCGCATTGAAGTATATCGCGGCCTATGCATTGGATCCTGATTCTGTGACGGTGATCACGGGTAAGCCTGCGTCCGGCAAGTCCTATCTTGTCAAGAAGGCATCCGGTATCCCTAACAGCTATTGTCATGATGAGTTCTGGTATGAGGGTTCACGCGATGCTTTCTTTGCGGCGGCCGACAAGGCGGCTCTTTCATATGCCCAAGAAGAGCATGCCCCTCTCATTTTGAGTTCTTGCCTGCCGGAGTTTCCAGATCCCACTTTGCATTTGCATGTCTACACCCATGATTTTGTCCGGCGCAGACGTATCGCGCATAGAGGCAGGGCAAGTGATTCCCATCGTGTCTTGTATTGGGACATCATAAGCGGCATCGAGCGGATTCTTTTTGATCCCGCGATGGCTAAAGCTGATTTCTTGGTCTATTCTGGCAGGAAGACCCATGTGTTCAAGGAATAGTTGCGCATTTCTCCGTAAGCAATTTATACCCATCTCCCTTTTTGTGTTTTCATGCCTTCATTGAAAGTCGATCTTTTCAATCTCGCGGCGACGATTGAGTCTGGTCAGTTGTTTCGTTTCGAGAAGCGTGCAAGTCAATTTATCATAAGTCATGGAGATGAAGTGTTTTGCGTGTCGCAAGAGGGTGATCGATTGAGGTATTCTGGCATCGACCAGACAAAGCTATCCGATTTCTTGCGTCTTGATGAGGATCACATAGCGGTACAAAAGGATATCAACAAGGATATCTGGCTCAATGAAGCGATACAAAAGTACAGTGGTCTGCGTCTTGCGAGGCAGGATCCTTGGGAGTGTTTGATTGGTTTTGTCTGTTCAAGCGCCTCGAATATCCCTAAGATCCGTATGAATCTGGAGAATATCAGCCGTCATTTTGGGACGCCTAGGTCTTTTGGTGGTGATGTGCGTTTCACTTTCCCAAAGCCGGGAAAGATCGATGATCTGGATCTTATCAGGAAGTCCAAGGCCGGTTTTCGCGCGGACTATATCCACAAGATAAACCAGGTAGTGGACCGCGGATTTCTGGACGGACTCCGAGATCTGCCATATGATGAGGCGAAAAAGGAGCTCACCAGTCTTCCAGGCGTAGGGAGCAAGGTGGCCGATTGTGTCTTGCTTTTCTCGCTTGGTTTTGATGAGGCGTTCCCGATAGATACATGGGTGCAGAGGATAATGGGGGAGTTTTATCTCCCAAAAGGCACATCCCATGATCGCATGCAGGTTTTTGCCAGGGACTATTTCGGGCCGCGGGCAGGCTATGCCCAGCAGTATCTCTTCCATTGGCGCAGGAATCTTCCATAAGGTTTTTCTTTGTGTGAATACCCAGATTGTCATGGTCGTCTCCCACACATTCCAGATCAGGATCCCATCATTTGGTGAACGATTGCGCAACTGGCGTGCCTCTCCGGAATTTATTATCGACGCAGATATGGACAAGTCCCTGATCGACGGCCTGCGCGTCTCCCTATCTCCCCTAGCCATCCAAAAACCGATGGTCACACTATTCTATCCCGGTTGTGGCGCGGACATCCTCTGGCCGTTAGTCATCCTTGATTCGATCGCAAGAGATGCGGATTGGAGAGTGATAGCCGTTGATGATTCTGATTGTTTTGATGCTTTGATCTGCGGCATCCAGGCCATAACAAAAAATAATGTATTCCGCAGGGATAAGGACAAAGTTGGATTCTCATTCAATGCGAAGAGGATAACTCTTGAGTTTCAGAAGGCGGATGCGTTGAGCGCCCCAATCCCTAAGTGTGACATCTTCATGGAGCGTGCTTTCAATATCATCCATTCAAAGGATCCGCAGTTCATTTCCCGTGTAGCCAGCAACGCCTCCTATCTGCTAGTCACCGATATGGCGTTTCCCTCTCCAGATGGTTTCCAGCGACACGTTGCGATATTGCCGGATTGGGGTTTCTACAAGTGTCCTGCCGTCTATGTCCGCCGAAACGCTTAAATATTCATTTATCGCTTGACATATATCAAAAAATGGGGGTAAACATGGTAAATCATCTTCATACGAAGGCCCGTGCGCATCTACAGCTGGCTCTTTTGGTGGTGGCGTTTCTCTCAGCTCTTGCTCTCAATAGCCAAATCTCTCTTACCGGCGCGACAGCTTTGCCGTCGAGTGTGGAGAGATACGTGCCGGATTTGACCATAATCTTAGGCGCTTTGGTCGTCATCTGGACAGTCTACCTCTTCTTTGTCAAGAAAGATGCTCCTGCAGAGGTAAAACAATGAGCACCCGTACCGGTTATCTTTTGATTGAAGCCGGGCTTTTAATATTTGCCTTTGCGGTGATCACAAATGCTGACATGTTAAGCGGGATATCTGGCCTTGTCGTGCCTGATTTATCCGCGGAGCCTGCGCAGTTGGGTCTTGCTTATGTTTTGGCGTTGTCTCTTATCGTTTTGCTGATTGGCATCATCGCCGCGGGTATAGGTTATGCGATTGTCGCTTTCAGGTCCTCTCAAGTGAATATGGCCCCTATAGTTTTGCGTTTCCAAGAGGGTGAGATGCCGCCGGTGCGTCCGCCTCCTCCTCCGGCAAGGCCACTCGTCTCCAGATTTGAGACCGCATTTAGTTCTCCTATATCTGGGGGTCGCACGGTCTTTGACGTGATATGGGCTGGGCTTAAGAGTCCCGCATATGGTGAAGTCGTAGAAGGTCCGGTAGAAGTGTCTGTTGAGGTAGAGAGACCCGTGAAGGCAGAAAAGCCAGCTAAGGAAAAACCTGCGGCGGTAGAAAAACCTATCAAGGCGCCAAAACCTTCTAAGGAAAAACCAGTCAAGCAGGAGGCGCCGCAAGAACCGCGTCCTTCGATCTTCTCAAGATTCTTCGTGAAAAAGGATGAAGAGGGTTCTGTCAATTCTGAATTGGACAAGATCAATAGTCGGGTAGAGCGTCAGCTAAAAGACCTCTATGGGTGAACGATGCGAGACTACATGATTCATAGGGCAAATAGCATGATGGCTCTTGGATGGGTATTCGCCTTTGTCGCTTTCGTCGCCACTTGGGGGCCCATAGACCATACTGGTTATGTCGCGCAAGATGTGAGCCCACCTCACTATGTAGGTCCTGAATCCATTCTTGTCAAGGCAGGTGAGCCTTTGATGGTCGATCTTTCTTTGTACTGGGAGAACGCGCATGAATATATCGTGGCGGCAAGTCCGGAGATTACTGTCGAGCAGGATAAGAACCGCCTTGTCATCTTCTCTCCAGATTTTGTGGGTGAGACCAATATCACGATCTCTGCGAAATCCGCCAACGTCTGGGGGAGTGTGAACGTCCCTGTCCTTGTCTTCCACAAGTTGAGCGATGATCGTGTCAGGGCGCATAATCTTCCAAGGGAGATAAGTCTGGATTGATGCTCAGATTATGGCCGGCTCCTTGATGTCAATCTGCTTATTCTTGCCGAATATTGTTCTATTAATACGAGACCTTAATAGTGCAGTGGGCTTTGAGACTTCAGTCGAAGGAGCCTCAATAGTGTTCTTGCACTTCGAGGCTTCATGACAGCAGTCATCATAAGCCTCCGATGAGCTCCAGAAGTATAAACTGAATCACTCACCAGTTTGGCGTGATCCTGAAGGCTATGCAGTTTTAGGGAGGTGGTTGCTTAAATAAATTCCAACTAACGTTCCCATCTACTTCATAGATGTCATGGCTCTGCTTATCATATGCAGCGACCCGTCATTTAGGCAGTTCTTTGAGCAGCTTTGGAAGACAGCGAAACCTTAACTGGGCCCAGGCTGTGCCTAAAACCGTTGTCGTTTAGATCTTTGACTGTAGGGAGAAAAGATTTTTCTCCGTTTCTCCTTTTGGAGAACGCAGCGTCTCGTACTCAAAAGGGGCAAAAGTATTTAAGCTCAAGAAATAATACACCACTCATGCCAGAAGCAATCACGCAACAAATCCTTGAGGAACTCCAATCTGTCAAAACGAAGCTCACCGAGATGGACGCAGAACTACACAATCTACGCGAGGATTTTCAAGATACCCATATGAGCGAGGGCGAATGGGCAAGTTTCACCAAAGCACTTGAAGATGAATCGAAGGGCAAGACAGTGCCATTGGCAGAAATGAAGCGTCGCCTTGGCTTCTGACAATGCTCGATGTCTCCTTTTCGAGTCCTGCAGCAAAATTCTTAGAGAAGATAGACCTCCCACTCGCCCGTCGGCTAGGTAAGCACATAGAAGCACTTGCTGCTAAACCATTTCCTAAAGGAACCAAGCGCGTAGAAAACAGTTGGTTTGACAATGAAAAAGTCTTTCGAATTAGAGTCGGAGATTACCGCGTTCTCTATTCTGTGAACTATGGCCAAAATCGCATCATGATCGTCACCATAGACAAAAGATCGCGAGTGTATGATTAGGATCCCCTCATGGGCCTAAAACCGAGGCAATGCCAAACAACTTTGGCACGCCTCACGCAAAGCGTGAGAGATCCAGAATATATTTCTGAAGTCTCAATAGTGCCATTGACTTTTAGGTTTGATGACAGCAGTCATCATGAGATCTTTTTCATCGGGTCTCCAAACTGAGGATTGGTTTCGAGGAGATCGCGGATTCGTTCGATTGAGCGTGGGATAGACTGAGCTTCCTTGTCGGTTCTCTTCTTAAGTTGGAGATAGCTTCTTGTGCTTGGCCTTTGAGTCTTACCCGAACGTCTTTGCCTGCGAACATTGTGTATCCGATCTCCAGAGATTCTCTTATCATCTTCTTAAGGTGTCAAGTTCGGTGTAGATCCATTGGATTCCCTTGTTTAATGGTATATCCCTTATGGCTCGATTCTTATGATCTCCTTCAACGAATATCTGACTTTGCTCCGATTCAGGTAGTCTTTTATTGTTTTTTGCTCCCCATTTGGCACCATGAGGGTATTGGTCCCCAATCTGTTCCCCCTGCAGGCTCCCAGTAGACCCGATCCTTTGTACCCTTTCTCTTTTCGGCCGAACATCTCTCTTGTGAATTTCAGGTAATCTTTCTTGATCTTTGGCATCTCGATTGTGAATATCACTTCACGCGTGCCTCCGGACTCTATTTTAGTCGAGTATAGCGCCAATCCTTCGGAGCCTATGCTTTTATTCAGCTGCCATTCATCCATGATGCCCGATTGGATGGATATAGGGTGGGTGAATCTTGACAGTCTCCATTTATCATAATCTTTCGACTCGTAGAATAATCCAAGCGATGCTTCTGCGATCTTCTGCACGGATTCATCGCTGTCTATGAAGATGTCTATGTCGCTGTCTTTTGTGAGTTCACCTCGCACGGCGCTTCCATAAAGATAGATCCCTTTGATCTTGTCTTTTATCTCCTCATTTAGGAATACAAAGCACAGGGCGTTCTGTGCGTAAGCGATGGCCATGCGTGTCTGCCTATTCAATTTCTTCACCTAGTTCTTTGAGCCTTTGTGTGATGATGTCTTTTAGCCTTTGGAATGAATTGAGGACCTCTTCTGTCGCAGTCTTTGAGGGCTTGCCGTAGATCAGTTTGTTCCGGCTCTCTTCTATCGTATACATCAACGAGAATAGCTTCTCTTTGTCTTGGAAATCCGCTTCTAGTTTTCTCTCCGCCAGTGGCACGATCTTCTGTCCGGGTCTTGGTGTTTTGAACCATTCATGTTTTATCATGGTTCCAGCGGTGATCTTGCCAGAGGCATGGAGGTACAGTTCTAGCAGGCTGATAGAGCAGGCGGATGTATGTAACCCTATCGTGGCTGGTCGTTTTTCTATGCCTACAGCTATTGCGGCGTTTATCGCCTGCTCCTTGATATGCTCCTTATGCACTTCTGTAGATGTCATGATAGGAATAAAAGTTCCAATTCTATTTAACACTTTTGGAACTAAAGTTCCTACGATTAGGAAGGATAGTTCCTATCACATGTGTTGCTTCTGATATATTTTGTCACCAGTGAGGCTATATTGCACGATGGCGCTTGGCGAGTCATGCTTCAAGTTGTGCGGTCAGCTCTTCTGTGTTGAAGACCTGAACAAATTCCTGTTTCTTTAGCTGTTTATCATTGCTCCATAAGGGGCATTTCCGGTGGAGGCAAAGCGCAAGGTATGGCGCATCTTTCGGGTCTGGGGAGATTTCTAAGGAATGATCAATGTGATGATCAAATACTTCACTTGATATGATCTTTATACCTGTTTGTGTTATGAACAATTCTAGGAATTCTTTCACTTTTTCTTCTGACATCTCGGATTTTGCTGTGATAACTTTCATATATTTCTCAATCTCCCGAAGCAAGTAGTCCGGAGAATAAAGCTGCAAATTGTTATCCCTTATCAAATGCCTGGTATGACTATCACGGATTAATGCTGCGAAGAGTATGTTTGCATCGATTACTACCTCCATTTTCTCTCCTCTAATATACGTTTTCCTATGCCTCTTCTGACTTTGCGGCCCAGCTCAATTGCATCCTTCTCAGTAAATTTGCTATTTTCTACTAATTTATCCATCCTCTTGAATAGCTCAATTTTTTCCCGTATAGCCTGCCTTGCGACTTCTGACCAGTTCATCTCTGGGTGTTTGTCCATCTCACTTTTGAGTTCTTGAGGTACTGCTAATGTTATGCTTACCATCTTGGAACCTCCAATTATGTGTGATACGTGTGATACGTTTCCACATATAAACCTTTGTGTGTCGTAGGGTGGTTGGGTTAGTGTCGCGTCGTCCATGTTTTGAGAATCGCAATGCTTCCTAATATCTTATTCGCATCTGTCCACTGTGTCTAGTGTGCAAGGATCACGGAATTATTGACATTTTCCGGCAAGTTTCCAGTTGTTACAGCCAAATAGTTTCTGATTCCCTCATCATCTTCTATCTCTCATGGAGCCACTTCCATACTGGTTTTATAGTTATCTTCTTCCCTTCCACTTTGTGTTCATCTTCTTGATTATTTGTCAGTATCAGTCCAGATCCAAGTCTAATCTATACAAAAGTTTCTACTGACAATAGAAGATAGTTTCTACTGACAATAGAGACTAATTCTACAAGTTAGATCAAGATTCGTCATCTGTCCCACTATGTCTTGTGCGCAGATATGACAGAAT
>CAYHWL010000056.1:0-9170 GCA_964359785.1 uncultured Methanosarcinales archaeon
CGCTTGGAGAGGATCTGGCTGTCACCGCGCCAGTACGGTAATCCACCTTGGAAGCTATCGTGCCGCCAGTATGAAGGATGGCTATAGTGGGAAGCCCTTGGATAGGAGACTCTTCCACTATCTTCTGGGCCAATGGATGATAAGGCTCAATGACTTTGATGTCTCTCACTTTTTCCTTAAGAACCGCTTTGTTGTAACCGCTCTCCAGTTTGATAATGACCAGAGTATCTTTTTGAGACGGCATAAGAGTGCCTTTGGTAGTTCCATCCTTGGCAATTACCTCCACTTTGTCTCCTTCACGCGCCATAACCACGAATCGATAACTTGATTAATAAGGATTGCGGTCTGTTGAAAGCATAAGGAATAAATAGACGAGATCCAATCACTCTTGATGACAAATTTTGAGAGCAACCCGACTATCCGCATGATTTCAGATGTAGTTGGATTCATAGGGATAGCGGCTGCCACGATAGGAATCCTGCTATTGTTGTTCAAATTGATTTTTGGGTGAAAAAGTGTCGCATTTGGACGCTGTACTCAATCTTCTTGCTTTGTTTTTCACTGTATTCTTGATAATGTATGGGCTATTGAAAGGCTATGACATGATAGAATTGGTGAGCAATCTGTTGTATTTTGCCGTCGTCATCTCGATAAACTTTCGGGCATTACTAAAAGTGATATGGCATAATCCGGAATTTGTCACAAAACTTTAAATATAGTCCATGAAAAAGGTTGACTATGGAGAAAGCCAAAACCACTAAGAAAGAGACTATTACATCAAAATCTGAAACAAAAGATGTGGGTCTCAGTGTAAAAAAATCAGAGGATTTCTCCGAATGGTATACACAAGTCGTGCTCAAATCAGAACTCGCTGATTATAGCATCGTATCAGGATGCATGGTCATACGGCCGCTTGGAATGGCCATCTGGGACAATATCCGCGGCGCATGCGAACCACGGCTAAAGAAAATGGGCGTGCAGCACACTTACTTCCCACTATTTATCCCAGAGTCACTCCTAAAGAAAGAGGCTGCGCATGTCGAAGGGTTCGCGCCGGAAGTAGCATGGGTCACACAAGGAGGCGATTCTCAACTCGCCGAAAGATATGCGGTGCGCCCAACTTCAGAGGCAATAATGTATGATTCCTATTCAAAATGGATCAGAAGCCATCGTGATTTGCCATTGAAACTAATGCAGTGGAACAACGTGGTAAGATGGGAATTCAAACATCCTACACTGCTTCTACGAACTCGGGAATTCCTCTGGGTGGAAGGGCACACTGCTTTCGCCACACGCGAGGAGGCCGATAGGGAAGTGACTGATATTATGAAAATGTGGAAAGACGTCTGTGAAGACACACTCGCTTTGCCTTATCTACACGGCAGAAAGACGGATAGCGAGAAGTTCGCAGGAGCAGAGTATACCGAATCACTTGAGTTTTTCGTCCCAAACGGACGAGTGGCGCAAGGACCAGACGCCCATAGCGACGGACAAAACTTCGCAAAAGCATATGACATCAAATTCATCGATAAGAACAATGAAATGACTCACGCATGGCAGAACACCTGGGCAATATCCACAAGGATGGTCGGAGTGCTCGTAACAGTGCATTCGGATGACAAAGGACTTGTCGTGCCGCCAAAACTGCACCCACTCCATGCGGTCATCGTGCCGATATTCTTCGATGACAGCAAAGAAGCGGTGCTTGGCGCCTGCCGTAAAATCAAAGAGGAACTTGCAAAGTTTTCCATCGAGATCGATGACCGGGACGGCTATTCCGCAGGCTACAAGTTCAATCACTGGGAGCTCCGTGGAGTGCCAATCCGGATCGAAATTGGGCCAAAAGACTTAGCCAAGGAGTCGGGTGTGCTTGTAAGAAGAGACACCGGAGATAAGCAAAGCGTTCTACTAAAAGATCTTGCGAATGTCATCCCAAAAACACTAGAAGCGATACACAAAAACCTATTTGATAAAGCCAAGAAATTATTGTCTGATAATCTTGTAATCTGCAAGAATCTAGCTGACATGAAAAGGGCGATATTGAACAAGAAATTACTCCTTATACCCTGGTGCGAGGAAGCATCATGTGAAGCCAGCGCAAAAGCGGAATGTGAAGGCTCAAGGATGCTAAACCTGCCCATGGCCCAGCCAAAAGAGAAGGCTCCATGCGCCATCTGCGGGAAACCTGGCAAGGTATGGGTGCATTTCGGGAAGAGCTACTAAAACCTTAAAAGGGAGCGGCTTATTTTTTACTTAACTTGGGCCTATAGTCTAGCGGATAGGACACGGGGCTTCGGACCCCGGAACCTGGGTTCAAATCCCAGTAGGCTCGGTATATTCAATCGTTGTACATATGTTAATAAATAACATAGTAATCATGGGATATATGAAATCATTTGAGGAATTAAAAACTAAACGGTATAGTCAAGCGTACAAGGCCGATTGTATGAGCCGGCGATATTGGGAGCTTAATGTTATACCTGATGAGCGATTACCTAGTTATAGTAGGATTGGTGACCATAAAAAAGTTCCTTCCTCATATTTTCATTTCATATGGGACTATTTTGAGGTCTCTTATGAGAGTTTTGAATATGGAATTGATGATGCAATGATAGATGGATCTCTTAAGGAGATAATAACACGGCATGTAAGAGATGAGCGCCTCACATGTAATACTTTTTCGGATAGAATCAATACCCTTTTTCTACAGCGTCGACTCAATCAGGTTGAATTTGAATCGTTAGAAACACTCGTGCCCAAGATGAAGGAGAATGATTTGAAAAGGGCGAAAATGAAATCAGAATATGAGAAGATTAAAACAAAACAGAGTTTTCAGTACTGAGGCTTGTATTTGGGAAAGGCAGACTATAGCTACAAAACCATGAATTTTTTAAACAGGGGGCGTATACAATATACTATGTCAAGAGAAAGACCATATGGAAACTATGTCGGTGTCGATGGAATCAACTACTCGAGAGAGAAACTACCTCCAAAAGTCGAGTATATCTGTCTCTATGAAATCGAGGAAGATACTTGTGATCATATGTATGGGGGAAGGAAGCCTACTGATTGGAATGAAGAAGTCGTCATCCAACTCAATCCTAAAATGAAATTTGCCAAGATCAAAAGAATACTTAATGCACAGAAGGAGCAGTCTGATGCTTGGTATGAACAGAGCGGCCTTGAAGGTGGACCTGATTTGCGCAGGAAGGTATTCTCTGCACTCGAAGAGATGGTAAAAAAGAGAGAAGTCGAGAAGAGAATCAAACCATAAGCCATCTTTTTATACTTTCATCAATATCTTTTTTCCATGCCCAGATATACATCAGCTATCTATTATGTAACTGCCCATGGAGAAGTACATGAAGGGAAAATTGATGGAACATATATGTTCTCTTGTCGAATAGAAGAGGATGACGATTCTCAAATATACCCGGTCCGGAAATCAGATGAGTGGAATCGCGAAGCGTTGATAGAAATCAATGCCAATTATAGCTGGGAATATCTTGCCATGGCAATCAGCCGACAGAAATCAGCAACTAATCCCTGGAACATGCAGACGGCCTATTTAGCCACGAAAGAACTAGGCGGAAAACTTTTCAAGAAATTAGAGGAGATGGTCAAGCAATACAGAACAACTGATAGGATCCCGCTTGATAAATAGGCTCACAGCCTGAACAATTCAACTTCTATCTTTGAAGCTCTTAGGGTCTTGCCATCAAGGCTTGTGAACTCTTCAGAACCGATCCTCACCTCTCTCACATCCACCTGACCCGCAAGAAACCTATTCTTTGCCACTTCAGCCACATCCACAGCCTTTCCTATGAACCTGCCTCTGGCCTTGATGACAACTTTTGGAGCCTCTTTTGTGGTGAACTGCATGACAACACCAGTGACATAATTCATGAAAGGCTTGTCACCGACGAAGATGAACTCATCTTCCATACAATCACTTCTGGTTCTTGCGCATTAGATGCGTAATATAACCAGTCACGACGTTGCGCAGCTTCTTAGAAGGGAAATCAGCTAAGGTGCCAACGATCGGCTTATTCTTCTCAAAATCAGTAGTGAGCTTCTCAGAGTGCTGGGCGACTAACCTGCGCCCGATACGTTTTTGCAAAGTGGTTTTGATTCTTCCCATAGGAACCCGAATTCAGAGGGGATTTTTAAATGTGACGGATTTTTAGGGTTTAGTACACAGCAAGGGTGTCATCGAGCCTCTGTTTTACTAGATCATCGCTGATATGAACCTTCTTTTGCAATAAGACCTTCATAACCGAATAGTCGTGGTTCTGTGCGGCCATGATAAAAGCGTTGAATGATTCAACATCGGTGTCTATCCTCACCGCATTGGAATAAAGCCTATACTCGATCCTCGTATAAGCCCCGTCGACTAGACGGATGGTGAAGTACTCCATTTTCCCTGCCATTTGCATCGCTATAAGGATATTAGACTTATCCCGGAAAGCGTCCTGAAGCACCGCATCGCCAAATGCGAATCTAAGATCCGTATCGTTGAGCTTTATCTTTGGATGATCAAATCTTCTTGGAGAGTCTATCTTGTCCACACTGGAGTTTGGTTTGCTTGGCCCAACTTGGGGCTTGGAAAGGTTAAGAGACTCGATCTGAAGCATATTACCTAGTTTTTCCGGCTCACGATGAAGATAGATACTATAAGCGCTGAATACGAGGATGCCAATCAGAGCCAAGACCAATACAATATCCAGCCACTCTAGTCTCATCATATCATGGATATCCTTTCTTGAGAATAAAAAGGATGTGGATTTATAATTTCTTTATGGCCTTGATAATCGCGTCTACGACTTGGCTAGGGGTCAGAAGCGTCGTGTCCACCACAAGGTCATAGTTCTTGGGATTGGCGACATCGAGGCCGTAATATTTTTGATACCGACGATTGTCCGAAGCGACACGCTCCTTTAGCTGGGCCACTTTGTCTCCAATCGTTGCGGCCTTGGGCTCATCTGGCCTGACCGCCCCTTCCATAATCCTTCTTGCGCCTTCTTCATAGGTGACTGCCAATTTGATCTTGAAAGAATGGGGGATGAAATGATACGAAGTCCTGCCCTCGATCACGAAATTGTCCTCCTTTTGGCCAAGCTGTCTTTGGTAATCATCGACATCATTGTCAGTCCAAGCCTCGCTTTCGCCAAGCTTGTTGAGTTCGTCGATTGTGAGACCACGCTCCAGCGCCATCTTGCCCCTCAAGTCTCCCATCGAGTATTGTTTGAGGCCTAGACGCTTGGCCAAGAGCTTCCTAATGGTAGACTTACCTGATCCGGGATCTCCACAGATAGAGATTATCATAGCTTCAAGTGCGGAATGCTCTTTCATATAAAGGTGGCGGTTGACAAAGATTTATAAAATACTATGGATGCCCAGTGCGCATGGCAATCAAAAAAGGCGACTTCATCGAACTTGATTTTACCGGCAAAGACAAAGAGACTGGCGAGATATTTGACACTACCGACGAAGCCGTCGCCAAGAAACAAGAGATCCACGCACAAAAAAGCCATTATGGACCTGTGATAGTATGCGTGGGCGAAGGAGTCCTCCTAGCAGGCCTTGAACGCAAGATAGAAGGCAAAGATATCGGAAAACACAAGATCGAGCTTGCAGCCACCGAGGCATTCGGGAATAAAGATGCCAAATACATCCAGATGATCCCTGCCAGCAAATTCAAAGAGCAGAAAATCCAGCCGTTCCCAGGATTGCAACTCAATATCGATGGCATGATAGGCACAGTGAAGACTTCTGGAGGCGGAAGGATACTAGTCGATTTTAACCATCCTCTCTCCGGCAAGGCTGTCGTGTATGAAATCGACATCAAGAGAGTCGTGAGCGATAAAAAAGAGCAGATCCAAGCATTGCTTGAACTTGGGATATCGCTGCGCGCCGAAGGAGTCGAAATCCACGGGGAAAACGCGACCATCACACTAAAAAAACAGATGCCAGCGGAACTTGCCGAAGTCATCAACAAGAAGATCATAGCGCTATGCGGTGTAAAAGCGGTCGAGTGGAAAGTTGCAGGCGCGCAGAGCATACCTGCACAGACTGCGGGTGTTAAACCCTCCGAGAAATGATTTTCCCGACGGAGAAACGCCTTTTTCTCCCTTCTTTTCTAAATCGAAGCATTTATAATTAATCAGAGATTCGTCCGAATCTAGGTGGGTATATGAGCATAAGAGAACTAGTCGGCGCCAAGATATTGACAATGGACAGAGAACCTGTGATCGAAAGACCCAGATCCGATATCGACACTGAACTAGAGGAATTGCTAGCCAAACAACGCGCCACAATCAAGGTGGTCGGATGCGGAGGCGGCGGAAACAACACAATCAATCGAATCAGCGAAGTGGGCATCAAAGGCGCAGAGACCCTTGCCGTGAACACTGACGCGCAGGACCTGCTTTACGCACGAAGCGACAAGAAGATACTAGTCGGGCGCAATGTCACACGCGGACTTGGCGCAGGAAGCGACCCCAAAGTCGGAGAAGAAGCCGCCAGAGAGAATGAACATGAGATAAAAGACGCTCTGACTGGCGCTGACATGGTCTTTATCACCTGCGGACTAGGCGGAGGGACAGGCACAGGGACCGCCCCAATCGTCGCTGAAGTCGCTAAAAAGATGGGCGCCCTCACAGTATGCATAGTGACCATGCCATTCACCATGGAAGGCAATAGACGTTACGAGAACGCTGTCGTGGGACTCGAAAAGCTGGAAGCCGTCGCAGACACCCTAATTGTCATCCCCAATGATAAGCTTTTAGAACTGGCGCCAGATCTACCCCTTCACACAGCCTTCAAGGTCGCTGATGAGATACTCACCAACGCCGTGAAAGGCATAGCTGAACTCGTCACCAAAGCAGGGCTAGTCAACCTGGATTTCGCTGATGTCCGGACCATCATGGGCAATGGAGGAGTCGCATTGATTGGTGTAGGCGAGAGCGACAGCGAAAACCGCGCGACAGAAGCAGTCGAGAAAGCAATACACAATCCCCTGCTCAACGTCGATGTCACCGGCGCCACCGGAGCATTAATAAATGTCTCGGGCGGCAAAGACATGACCCTCGACGAAGCAAGAAAAGTCGTTGAGGCAGTGTCGCAACGCCTCGACAAAGACGCACGCGTCATATGGGGAGCCCAGATCTACGACGATCTGGAACACACCATCAGAGCGATGCTCATAATCACGGGAGTCCGGAGCGGCCAGATATTCGGGCCAAACCAAAAACCCTCCGACCCCAAGAAAAGAGAGATGGAAAACACACTTGGAATAGAATTCCTCGACTAAAATGGAAGAAACAACCCAAATGTCAAGAAAGGCACAATTCGCGCAGTTCATACAGGAATGCAAACGCGTATTGCTAGTGACAAAGAAACCGACACCGGAAGAATTCAAGACCACAGTAAAGATCTCAGGACTTGGGATATTACTCATCGGCCTTGTAGGATTCATCATACAGCTTTTTAAACAACTGTTTTTCAACTAAACACAATGACAGAGAGCCAAATCTTCGGCATGCGCACGACAGCGAACCGCGAAGACCAAGTAGCGGACTTCTTGGTATCTAATGCCAACAAGAAACACCTTGACATCTATGCAGTCATAAGACCGCATGGCATGAGGGGATATATCTTCGTCGAGGCTAAAGACCGCACTACCGCCGAATTGGCAGCGCAGAACGTCCCATATACAAGAGGGATACTGCCAAACACAATCTCATATAGTGAAATTGAGCACATGCTTGAAGTGGTCAAACGCGAGACAGCAATCCAAAAAGGAGACATCGCAGAGATCATCAGCGGACCATTCAAGCGCGAGAAAGCTAAAGTCACAAGAGTAGACAAGATCAAAGAAGAAGTCGTAGTCGAACTCCTTGAGGCCGCAGTGCCTATCCCCTTGACGCTTAAGATGGACGCAATAAAAATCATCAGACGTGATACTGATGATAACTCAAGCTCCAAGAAAGATGAGGATGAGGATTAGCTCTTTTGCACTTGCGTCTTGATCTGTGATTCTAGAGCATTGAATAGACTTGTGGCTATATCTTTTGCTTCTGTAGCTTCCCCAGCCAACGCGATATAACCTTTGTAATTCATCTTATTGCGAATATCTTTGAGATTCAGAAGCACTTGGGCAGGTCTTTGTGAAGAAGGTCTTAAGGCGATCAACGCATTCATGACAAATGTATGAGATTCACTCCCTATGGATTCCTTTCCCTCCGCGATAAGCAACGCCTCACCTTGCATGCGAAATGACTCATATATCTCACTAACGATAGTTGAAGCGGATTCGTCAGAGACTACAAGGCCCATACAAAAATCATGCCTAATCCTTGCCGCCTTGAGCAGGCTCAACGCACGAAAAAGATCCGGCTTTTTCTCACGCATCAGGGTTTAACCTCCAAGAATCCAGATAGGACAATCCCGTTTGCGATGTTCGCGAAAAGGTGTATATCGATGTTCTTTCTGGAGAACAAATGGATCTTGACAGGCACATTTTCCCGATAGCCGAAGTGATCCAAGACTAGATCATATATCTGCAATTGTGTTTCTTGCGCCACTTCAAGCGCAATATCTATATCGCTAGTCTCAATATCATCGCCTTTCCTGACACTGCCAAAAAGCACGACACATCTCGCTTGCGGGAAATGCTGGGCGACATAGTCTATGATACCTGTCCTGTAGACATAGTAAAGGTTTGAAGGGATCTTCCTTTTGATGAAATTTTCATTAGTCGCTTCAGCTTTAATCCGCCATAGCCGGCCTATTGTCTTGAAACTAATGAGGCCTTGCTCTACAAGCTGGTTCACTGCCTGATTGGCAGATGTCTTGGAGATATTGAGCGCCTTGATTAGCTCATTTAGAGAGAATTCTTGGGTAGGATATGAGAAGAACCAATGCTCGATCTTGTCTATCGCTCTTTCGAATTGAGCAATCGCGGTTGGATCTTGTTTGAGTCTGTGAATGTTTTTCATAATAAGTGGTATCTTATAGAACCATTTAAACTTTTCGGAATCCAGGTGGTATTATTTTGGTTCATGTGGTGTTTTTTGAAACCA
This sequence comes from uncultured Methanosarcinales archaeon, assembly GCA_964359785.1. Classification (GTDB taxonomy): domain Archaea; phylum Nanobdellota; class Nanobdellia; order Woesearchaeales; family JAGWAF01; genus JACQSU01. The sequence goes on from CAYHWL010000056.1 coordinate 9,084, forward strand.
TACTTTCTTTGTTGGCGGGACGGATTTTTGCAACTGTATAGTTCCGTAATTAGTTGTCACTTCTGCAGTATACAGATCAATCATTTT
>CAYHWL010000057.1:0-9151 GCA_964359785.1 uncultured Methanosarcinales archaeon
TTAGGGACTTGTTCCAGATTCAAGTTGCCTTCTTTTACTCCAAGCGCAGATGCTAATTCGGATCTGGCTTCAGCGATGCGTTGTGGTGCGGCTTCGATTTGGGATCGCGCGACTGCGTCGATTGCTCCAGATTGCACTAGTTTCTTGGTGGTCTGGATTTGCGTCGCAGATGCTGGAGAGTCTATCTTACTGTTTTGAAGTATATCATTGAGAGTGATTGAATCAGTGATAGATACCTTTTTCCCGTTGGCGAGGACTTGAAGGCTATTCGGAGTCACCGATATCACTTCCAGATTACCGTATGAAGGATGGTTTATCAAGGCTCCATTCAGGCCGGATAATGCCCCTATCTGACTTAAGCTTTCAAATGATTTAGTAGCATGTGCACTTGTTTCCGAATTTCTGGTGACTTGAGTCACTGTGTTAATAACGCTTTTAGCATAATCGCCCACGTCATCCTTATACCCTGTGCTTTGAGGGAGTGTCAAACCTATCGCAGAGTTCACTATGGCTCCAGTTATTGGTTCAGTGATTGTTTCTTCTATCACTTCATGCACATCAGAAAACCATACTGCTTGTTTCACATAATCTTTTGCTACTGTGGCAAGAACCCCATTCCATCCTGTCAGAGTAGGCGTAACGGTGTTTCCTAACGATTGAAGATGACTTGCGAGTCTTCCAGCGAAAGTTTGCATCTGGGGCGCTGCGGCTCTAAGCGCCAATTGAGTATCTGCCATGACAAAACCTCTTTGTGCAGCAACAGCCCCTTCAATTCCGGTCATTGCCCCTAATTTTACTACCCCTCTCGCTATAGTTTGAGTTACAGCTCCAGCTGCGCCGATAGTAAATCCTGCTCCTATGCTTGTTGCAGCTGAATCTGCCACTTCTTTTCCGAATCGATTCAGTGCCATCAATTCGCTATTGTAGCTCGATACGATATCATTGCTTAAACCGCTAAGTTTCGTGTTATATAGGGCAGCAGTTTGCAATTGTGAATTTCCAGTTGCAAAATCCTTTAACGCATAGCTGTCTTGTGCAGCCATGGCGCTACGGATTCCTGCATTGTCCATCCTAACCTGCTGGATGGAAGAGTCCAAAGCTCTTACTTGTGTAAGATATTGGAGATCACCCGTTGATTGATATTTTGTTATCAAAGAGTCTCTTTGACCGTTAAGAGTGCCGATTCTCAAATCAGTCCAATATTTGTTGAATTGTGGACTTTGGATATTCAACTCTTCAATCAGGTTTAGATTGGTCTTTGTGTATTTTGTGATGTCGCCACCATTTCGGTTGAGCATACTCTGAAGATTTCCCCATTGATCAATCGCCTCGCTTCGTTTTTCAAAATGTTCCAATCCGAATTCAAGATCGCTTCCTGCCCCGAATGTTTTTTTCAGTTGATCCCCTGCATAATTTCCGATGATTCCCAAAGCTCGATCAGGGGCTAGATTTCTTAAGTTTATGCTCCCATCGGCATTCAATCCATTTGTTTCAGCGAATTTCTCCACATTTTTCTTTAATTCAGAATATGCGACTAATCTACCAACTTCCCCCGTGTATTGGATGGCTTGTTGAGTATTTTCAGCGGAGGCGATTTTGATCGATTGCATCCCTCCCTGCGTAGCTATAATATGGTCGGTGTTTTCTCGTAAGTTCTGTAATGTCTGTTGGTATATAGGCGACAAGGCTTTGCCTGCGATGTATCCTCCATTTGCGATTGTGAACTGGTCATTTAGTCCAAGCTTGCTATATTCTTGCAACGCTTCGCTCACAACGCTCGACTCCTTTAGAGTTTTTTGCGCTTTGTTCCAATCGTTGTTATTGCCTATATCTGCGCCAGTAAGATAGGCGATTGGGTTGACTACAGTTTTGCCGATTCCATCGACCACTGGTTGCATCACGAAATCCCAAGTGTATTTTTTGACTATGTCTACAGAGGTCTTAGGGTCTATCGCCTGCCAATCCTTGAAGGATTTTGTCCAGTCGGTTTGCGCTGTGGCTTCCATTATCTTATTTGCGCTATTCTGTATCACTTGAAGGTCATTTTGCTTTACTGTATAATCGATATACCTTTTTCTCAACGAATCAAGTTCAGAACCGAATGCGCCGGATGCAAGACCGTTCATCAGTTTGGCAGATGCGTCTTCTACCATTTGGCCAGTGTAAGAGGAGAGGTCTTGCAAATTCTCATTATATTGCTTTGCTAGTTCATTTGAGATGAATCTCTTGGCACCTTGCTGGCTGGATCCAGGGATATAATCCTCAATGACTTCGGGGACATATCCCCTAAGCCCTTCTTTCACATCAGCATTGCGGAAATCCATAAATGCGCTCTCCCGCTCTTGCTGCGCTTGCTTTAGCTGTGCTGTTTTCTCTGAGATGAATTGGTCTTTTTGTGCGATGGATACACTAGTGTCGCTTAGCCAGTTCTTTTCAAGAAGGCTTTGATATTCCCGTTGAGATCTCAATCTTTCATTGTTTACATCAGCATAGGCTTGAAGGTCATGGTAAGTGCCTGTTTTTGCGGTTTTTATCACATCGTTTAAGATACTCTGCTGCTTTGAGAGTTTCGAATTAAGCGAATCAATCTCTGCCTTTCTTTGCTCAGGCGTCATCATGCTGATTTTTTCTATCGAATCGAGTGTAGATGAGGGTATGGCTCCATCATTTATTTTTCTATAAAGGGCTAATTGTTCAGGGGTAAATGAGGCCACAGCCGAAGTTAGTTGAGCGCGAGCTGATTCCATTCTCTGGGAATATTCCGCAAGAGACAACGTCACGGCCCGATCGACATTATTGATTGATTCACGGGCAGAATTCAGGCGGTTCCATGCTGCTCTTTCTTCTTTTATAAAAGCGACCCTGGCTTCTTGAGGTGTGTAAGTTTCGTAAGTGGCGATTTTTTGTTTTGTTTCGTATGTCTTTGCTTCATCTGGACGCATCGCGATACGGTCTTTGAAGGTTGCATCAGATATCGGCACTTTGTCACTAAACAGGTTAAGGTTATTTATGGGCTTCCCGCCGTCACTGACTCCATTCTTATATATCTTTGATGCTTCCGCGACATAATATGATGAATCGGTAAGGTCGATTTTTGTGTCGCTATTTGCTATTATCACGTTTGGAGGGGTGATTGTCCAGCCTTGTTTTAGTTTCCCTTCTTGGAAGACGTATGCCAATTGAGTCGTGCTTTTCTGGCTAAGGATGTTGGTCACTTTTTGCGCAAGGCTGCCATATGGTTGTTTTTGCATGAAAGTGACTGGAGTGATATCCACGCTTGCCCTATCGCCTTTGCTGGAGGGGACTTGGTTTCCGTTTTTGTCCAAATCATAGAATACCTCTCTTTGGTTCTTGCTGTCATAGGTCCCATAGTAATGTGAGATTGTGGCCCCATACGCCAGATTAGGGTTTTTGGAGTCTTTGGTTTGTCCTTCAAATGTCCCCAGCGCCTGACTAAATTGTGTGATTGTCTTCCCGTTTTGCAAGACAGGTTGAGCGTTTATTATCTCATTTCGTTGTCCACCGCTAAAAGTGTGGGTGAATCCGTTTGGATCCTTGTAGAATCCCCCTGCGATGCCTACTTGTGTGTATCTTTGTCCGGTAGAATCGACGGCAATCACAGAATCGGCGCCATATTTGTCACGGACTGCTTTGGTGGCCGCATCGACCCTTGCATGGTCAGAATATGCTACTCCTCGGGCATTCCTCAACTCCAAAGAATCAAAATCAGATGTGACAATCAAGGATTTATCCTTGGGTGCATATCGATTGCGAAGGGTCTGCCCGTCATCATAATACCCATTTGTTAATTTGGTCTGTTTCCAGCCTTGGGAATCAACTATTGTTTCGCTATTTCCTCCAGTCACTTTATGGCCAAGCCCTTCTTCATTCTGCTTTGCAGTGCCGACAGACATCGTTCCATCCTTAGAAGAGAATACGGTTTCGCCGTTCTCAAGCTGTTTGGCTCCAAAGCTTGATTTCTCATCTCCGGAGAATTTCGCTTGCAAATTCCCTGGCCCTTCTATCACACCTGATTGTTTCCCTTTGATTGTGATTCCATTTTTATCTCCGCTGATTTCTCCTGAGCCATCAACATCCGCTTTCAAGTCTCCAGCTTCTACTTTGAGTGAACCATCTTTATTTGCACTAACTTTCCCATCTAGATTGGCAATGTCTTCTTTCCCCTGCACAAGAGTTGGTCCTCCCTCTCCTCCCTTCTTTTCAACTTGTGCCCCTGCACCGACAATTTTTTTTGTCCCTTTCTCTTTGACGATGACTTCCTTGTCTGTCACTTGAACGCTTTCTATGTCTGGGTTGTTTTCAAACACAAAGCTTGCTTGTGAGGGTCCAGTCACCCTGAATTTGTCTCCACCGATATGTTCCAGTTTCGCATTAGCTGTGTCGATTGTGAATCCCACATTTGACGGAATCAGGCCTGTGGATTTTATTGCCTTTGCAAGCCTATTCCCTGCTATCGACTCCCCCGACACTTTGACTAGCATCTTTTTCATCAGATCAGGATTCACAGAAGCGTATTTGTCAGGAGGGATATTCAAGAATAAGGTTTTTGTTTTAGCAGGATCCAATTGTTTAAGATCGTTCTCAGATAGGCTTGCTGGATCTTCATGGACTCGATTGACCAACGATTGCCAAGATTCATCGCTAATTGGAGTGTCTGTTGTGAATTCTGCTTTTTCTGCGGAGACTAGTCCGGCAAAACTGCTGAATATGATTATATGGATCATGAACAAGGCAGAGAATTTCTTCATGGTTCCACCTTGATTTCACGTTCATATGTTCCCAGGTTTGGATTTCGAACTGTAATTTTTATCGACGCGCTATTTTTAGGGACATTGAGGGTGTTTCCGTATTGTATTCCGTCTCCGGTGATTGTTACGATGTCCCACAAGGAAGGGTCTTCTAGGACAGAGTAATTGTGTCCAGATGTGACTACTGAAGATATTTTCCAGATCGGCGCTATCGGGGCATCGATAAATGCCGCAGTGAATACATATGGCCTTGAATTAATACGGCTAGACGGATCCGTCAGGAAGATCAGTTTAGTGTCGGCTGAGATTGGAACGATTTCTATTTCAGCATCAAAGGAATTTAGGAGACCCAAGTCCACTGAATGGGTGGAGGATATCGATTGGATGATCTCAAGAGCGTTCTGATAGAGCTGAACATATCTTATATCTGCTATGGCAGATACCTGCTTTATTTCTTGAGTAGAAGCATCCACATTTTTTATGCCTCCAATCACAGTATCGACTTCGTCAGTTGCAAAAATGATTTCGAGTGTACTCGCAGTTAAAGAAAACGATATTCCTAAAGGTTCACTGATACTATTTAGACAGGTCGAAAAATCTCTTTTCACATAGGGGACCATTGATTTCTCAAGTATCGAAGGAGGGGGCGCAAGGATAGTCGAATGGTTTGCGAAAATCCCTATTTTGCCAAGAGGCGTTTCGATAGAGAGGGGATTTTCTAGAAAACCTCCATTCAAGCTGATTCGGATCAAATTGATCTCAAGTGACTGTTTTAGACAATCCCGAATTATAGATTCATAATTTGTCGTTAAGGATAGGAGTGGAATAGTTTGCTGGCTTTGATAGACCACAACCAGTGATAGAACTGCGATTAGCATGACTATCATAAATACACTTACCTGTCCTCGTGTAAGAGGAGTCGCGCTTGTCTTTACCACCCTTGATTTCCCCATCTTTTTCTCGTCTTGAGGATATATAAAGCTATCGAGGACAAAATGAAGGTCCCAAAAGTCTTTTATCCTCAAATATTCAAGAAAACAGCCATGGCAAACATCATCGAAGCGCTCAAACGCCCTTTTATGGGCGTGCAATCACTGCTCATAGGGACCATTCTAGTTGCGGTCATAATCTTCGCTTCTTTGAATCTTCCAGTAGGCTATGAATTTGGCGCAGTCATCGCGCTCCTGATAATGTACATTTTTATGCTAGGATACGGTCTCAAGTGTGTGACAGACAAGGAGGAATCCTTGCCAGGATGGGCTCCTCTTCTGCCATTGATCAAAAATGGAGTCTTTGCTGTCTTGATAATTTTTGTAGGACTCTTCATCCAGAATGTGATCACAGCTTGGTATTATCCTGATCTAGCTTTGTTACAGTCCGATTTGATGGCCTTCGCTCCATTGTCTATCCTGATAGCCGTCCTCTTCCTGATTAGTCTCTACTTCTTGCCTATGTCCTTGGTGGAGTTCGCAAACGAAGATCATTTCTTGTCTGCATTCAATAAGGAGGTCATCGCTAAATCCATGACACTCCACTACTTGGGTTCATGGGTTTTTGTAGTCTTTCTTCAGGTGCTTGTTTCAGCTGTCATGTATCCTTTCATGGACTGGGCTTTGACAGGTGTCTGGCAGTTAGGCGTCTTCACCCTCTTATACGGTCTCTTGACGATGGTGAGCACAGTTTGGTCTTTCACCCTCCTTGGCCAGGCTTGGGATGAGATCTAGTTTTTCCGTATACCTTTTAAACCAAGCGTACATCCATTTACCTGGGCAAGCTTTACCGGCAGGGTAGCCCTCTGCTGTCACTGTCCACGGGCTTTAGGCAGGGTGAAGTTTGCGCAGCGCTCTTGGGCGTATGCGGTCGGTCTTATGCTGGACGGCGATGGTCTGTCCGCAGGGATTGGTGCGCGAACGAATCGGGTCAGGTCCGGAAGGAAGCAGCCCTAAGATTGTGTGTCGATGCTCTGCGGGGTGCGGATCGGAGAAAGGCATGAGGTAACCGTCGTATGTGTTCATTGGCCATGCGCAGGCATGCTTGCCCGCTTCTATTAATAGAAACGAGGTATTGCCTTAGGATTATTCAATTTATACAATTTCCTAAGTTTCTCTTTTCCGTTGGGCATTTTTAGCATCCTCTTCCAGAAAGCCTGCACCATATGGAGTTGTGCATCGATGAATCTGGTGTGTTCTGTTTTCCAATTCGGATCGTCTCGGACATGTTTTGCCCATCTTTCTATCTGTTCTATTCTTTGTTCGTCCATATCTTTAACACCTGAATCTTCTTATCAAAGATTTATCCTTTTGGCCATCCTTTGTCATTGGATGCCTCCTGTTGATGGAGTTCTCTTGAGTGGGTGCAATTTGTGATACTTTGGAGATTGCACCAAGAGAAAGAACAGATAAATACTCCCACCCCTTCCCCCATGTATGGACCTCGACTATGGTAAGTTGACACAAAAATTCCAAAAGGCCCCCTTCCATGCGTGCCAGTCTTTGGGAAAGATTGGCTCATACGACCTCCTTCTCCTCACTCCAAGGAAGATCATAGACGGACCAAATATCCTTGTGGCCGCCGCATTCCACGGGGATGAACCTGCCTCCCCTTATGGCATTTTAGAATACCTAAAGACTAAGGAGATCAAGGCGAATGTCTCATTCCTCCCGTTAGTCAACCCGACTGGATGGGTAAAAAACACGAGAGAGAATGCCCAAGGAGAGGATGTCAATAGGGGTTTTTGTCTGTGTAAGACTAATTGCCCTCATACTCCGACATCCGAAGGCAGACTGCTCTTGCAAAACAAGGCTCTTCTGATAGATCTTTCCAAGAACGGTTTTCTCACCTTGCATGAAGATTGGGAATTGGACAGATTTTACTTCTATCTCTTTGAGGGCAAACCCTCCGATCTAGGTCAGGTGATCCACAAGGTGCTATCCATATATGCTAGACCCAAAGAGGATGGGATCTGGGAAGGCGAGTCAATAAAGGGCGGCATGATCCTTGGTGAAAGGGATTATGGAGACAAGGGTCTAAGTTTCGAGAATTTTCTTCACCAAACATATGGTATTCCAGCCATCTGCTCCGAAGTCCCGGGTAGATTAGAATTCCATGATAGAATCCAAATCCACAGGGATCTCTGTGGCGAGTTTGCCAGATGGGCCCAGTCACACCACAACTCCCGCAACGTTTATTAACAAGCTTGGACCTTCCAGGCGTATGGCATTCCTAAACAGCACACCAAAAGAGGATCCTAATCTCAAGATGAGGTTAGTGGCATTCAGCGCAGCGACCAAGGCTCTTGAATTGAAGAAAAAGAACCCTAATGCTAGTGAGAATGAGATCCTAAAGCTGATCTCTATCGAAGTGGATAGCATCATCAAAAATGCCCATTGATAACCACCACAATGATTAAATAGGTATTTTCCGGATGTATTTATGGTGATTTTATGGTAAGACAGAATCTTGGAAAACTTGATCGCGTGTTCCGTTTTGCGTTGGCAGTTTGGTGGCTTGGACCATGGACTCCACAGTATGGCCTGCCTTGGGCGAATGTGATTATCATGGTCATTGGCTGGATAGCGTTATTGGAGAGCTTCATTGGTTGGTGTATGCTTCATGATTTGTTCTGCATCAATAACAAGAGTCAGTGAATAAAGACAAGACTCCTATACAGCATCCACCACTTTTTTCAGTTTTTCTTCAACAGCTGTGGCAATCTCATTTAGTTTTGGATTCCCTGTCTTCTGCATCTGTTGTGTAGGCAGCACCGCAGCCACATAAGTTTTCTCTGAATCGCGATAGACTATCACATTGCAGGGCAGTAGTAGCCCTATATTTTTCTCGACTTGCAATGCCTTATAGGCAAAAGGAGGATTGCATACGCCAAGTATCAGATAATCTTCATAATCAACGTTCAATTTCTTCTTGAGCGTCGCCTTGACATCTATCTCGGTCAAGACTCCAAATCCTTCTTTTTGAAGTGATTCCTTGACTTGGGCTACGGCCTCTATAAACGACAATTTGACTTGTTTTTTGTATCCATACATCGGATTTCACCTCAGACGGTTATTAGATCTTTTTCTGCTCGATTTAGTAGGACTGCGTTTGTCGCGACTATCACTGACGATATGCTCATGAGCAATGCCGCCACTTCGGGTCGGAGCAGTATGCCATACGCAGGATAAAGTACCCCTGCAGCCACAGGTATCGCTATGACGTTGTAGATGGAAGCCCAAAATAGGTTCTGCTTCATCTTGACTACCGTGGCCTTGCTTAGTCTTATAGCGCGCAAGACATCCGCTGGATCTGACTTCATCAGGACCACTTTGGAAGTCTCTATTGCGACATCTGTTCCAGCGCCTATCGCGATTCCTATATCTGATTGC
>CAYHWL010000058.1:0-9022 GCA_964359785.1 uncultured Methanosarcinales archaeon
AAACCCAAAGTTCATCCCAAAAATATCCCATTATTAATGTGATATACTATAGGAACGGTAGGTAATTCTCTGGAAGAGCTTTGGTTCGAGATCGGCGGCTCCTGCCATCTTAGATGCGATTATTGTTTCGCTGAAGCAGATGGTATAGATGAATCAAGTGATAATGTTCCTCTAGAGAGGATCATCTCTATGATTGACGAATTCAAAGCAGGTGGCGGAAAACATATGGGCATTGTGGGAGCTGGCGAGCCATTCCATCCAAGGAATAAGACTGACTTATACAAGGTGCTTGATCACGCAAAAGAAAACAATCTATGGACCACGATATTCACGACTGCTGACCTCATCACAGACAAGGACCTTGACATGCTTGATCAATATCCAAGGATAACGCTCCAGGTCAAATATAATAGTTCCTATCCGGAAGTGCAAGATAAGATAGTGAATAATCCAGGATACACGCATCGCAGAGTGGTCTCTCTGGAAAAGATGTTCGAGCGAGGTTACAATGATGGCTCAAGACTCGGCGTAGTCACAAGCATACTCAAAGAGAACCTTCAAGAGATGCCCGCAATCCTGCGGATGGCGCGTCAAAAGAACTTAATATTCGACGCCGACACGCTTATCTCGAGAGGGAGAGGCTCTACTTGCCGTCAGAATCCGCTTGATGAAGAGATCAGATCCTGCATCGCAAAATTAAGAAAAGTGGATCAAGGATTCGACAACTACTGGGAGATCCACGGGACTTATATCGCAAGTCCTCCTTGTACAAGGTTCTCAAAACATATCTACATCGATAAGACCGGAGATGCGCATCCTTGTGTCTCCTCGTGTGGGGTGATCCTAGGGAATATCAAGGAACAATCCCTTCAAGATCTATGGGACCATCCTGCTATGAAGATCATAAGAGCTCACGCCTATACCGGAAGATGCACAACATGCAAGAACTTCCAAGAGAAGAAATGCTTCTCTTGTTTAGGACGAGCCTGTGAGAACGTGACAACAGATTACATACAAAGGCACAGACATATCCAGACAATAGGCTGCACAAATTATAAAGCCGGCACTAGAAAAGAATGAATCCGATAAGAGACAGTTCAGATCATTCCGCCCTTCACTAATCTGAATCTCTTGTTTGTCTCCCATATCTTCTGGAGTTTCGAGAAGTTCTTATCAGGATCCTGCATCAATCGCACTAGACACTCAAGCTCCCCACCTCTCCACCAAATACTCCAATACATTTAATACTTACTGACTTATACAGGGTGCATGGTACTACCGTTGAAAGATTTGGCTGATTTCCCAGATGCTCCCGCTAGTATCAACAAGCCGAAGACTTCGAGCCTTGAAGTGCTTTTAGATGATCTGGACCCAAGTGAGCTGGCAAGACAAATCACGTCATATCATCACCTGCCTCACGTCTCGTACTCGATTCTAAATCTATGGCTTAAGGGTGCTTTGCCGGAGACTGAGCTAGAGGAATATCTAAAATACATGAAAGTCCATTATTATGCTTGTAAGAGCTGCCAATCCATGGTGGAATCTTACAAGCAGAGAAAAGCCCTCAAAGCATAGATAGATGACCAGGGAAAGCATTTTTCAGTCTTCTTCCTACTAATCCTGCCAGATTAGTAGTTCCCCACACATGCCAACTACTAATTTAGTAGATATTAGTAGTAGATTAGTAGTTGCGCAGCACAACCACAATCGTCACCACTTGTAGGTGACTAAAATACCCTCACCTTTTTAAACCATCATCGACTTTCTCGTCTATGCCACAGACTGCCACTCTAGAAGCTATCCTGACCCAAGACACATCAGTCTTATGTTCTGACCGCTTCGAGATCCAGGAATTTCTTAATAGGGGCGCATGGGGTTCTGTCTATAAGGCAAAAGACCTTGAGACTAATGAGATTGTGGCGATCAAAATCTGCGACCCCACCGTTGTCGGCAAACGCCTGATGCTTGAACGACATCTGGACGAGGATAAGGTCATGCGAAAGGAGCTTCTAAAAAGAGGTTCTACTGGTCCCAACGTAGTGCCGCGAGAGTTCTATCGAGACAAGAACGGCAGACCATTTATCGTCATGCCCTATTTTGAGAAGTTCCTATCAGATGAGATCGCCCTTCGTAAGAAAAATCCCCGTCCAGCTTCTTGGGGGACGCCGCTTCCGACAGGCTTCACAACACAAGAGGTCTTAAGGTATATCACAGATATCGTCAAAGGTGTCGCGCATATCCATAAGAGATACAAAAGGGCGCACTGTGACCTCAAGCCGGAGAATATCGCGATAGACAGCGAAGATACTCCACAGATCAGCGATTTTGGCACTTCTACTTATGTCGCTTCTCCAAGACCTCACGCAGGTCAGCGAGGCCATCTCTATATCATGTCTCCCACTTTGCTCAAAGGTGACGCAGACCCAAAGTTGAGATGTGATGTTTTCTCTATTGGGAGTCTCTTATTCAAGTTATTCACAGGAAAATTCATCTTCGAGGATGAGATAGATCAAGCACTAAAAACCGAAGATGGATTGGAGCGGCTTGCGGACCGTTTTGTGGAAAAGCGTGAAAGTGGCTACATCGTCCATACAGACACGTTTCAAGAGGTCATCCGTCAAAAGATAGCTTCTTCAAAGATCATCCCTCCTGGCATCGACAAGTTCGTCCAGGAATGTCTCTGCGAGAGTTATCATGACGGCACAAATATGTCTCATAATCTCGAACGTGCGATAGATGAGTACCACAAGGCGCAAGGTAAAGAGGCCGCGATAAAGGAAGTGAAGAACACACTCTATGTTAAGTTTCTTGAAGGCTTGGGATTAGCTGTATTTGGCACCACACTAGTCGCAGGTCTTGCTTGGGGCGCATATTACAGCACACCGGACTTCTCGACAAAGACGGATATAGAGACAAAGGCGGTGAAACGGGTCATCAAGGACGCAGATATCCTATTTGAGGCTGAAAAGAACTACCCCTTTGTACCTCCTAATCGGACTTCATACGCAGCTTATGATAATCTCATGAAGCTCCACCTAGAGAAATTCCATGATAAATCATTAGCAGACAGATTCATCACAAATTGGATCGAGACTGCCACAGATAGGGGGATGTTCGACGCATTTGGTCGATTCATCCCGCGATATCAGAAGGTTTTCATGCGTCAACTAAATCAATTTGATCATGCCGGAAACCTGCTTTACGCCAATGATTACCTAAAAGAGTATTTACCGCATGTCCTTAGAGCGAACACGCTGGATGATAAGACTGTCGATCTGGAAGACACTGTGACATGGATACTCTGTGGACCAGACGTATTGAGAAACGCGATCAAGGCCAAGAACAACACGAATTACTCGGTATACAAGAATGCGTTGGATACAAAGGGCAGTTTGCTGATATCATTAGATGATCAAAAATTCATAGACACATTCTGTTATAACTTCATCCGAAGATGCTCAAATAACATCAGTTACAAAAGATGATCACATACTCTTCTCTAGTATCTCCGCGAGTATCGGGCTTTGCGCTATCAGTATAGTCCTTGATATGTTCCACAGTTGTGCAAGCACCACTGCTTCAGCTCCAGTTGACTTCTCAAGATACTCATAATTCTTCCCGTATAGATACGTGTTCTTCCGTACATTCAAAGTATGTATCGCCTTGATATCCTTGTTCAGGTATGCCAAAGAATACAAGTCAAGATCCTTGCTCTGCGCTTCTAGTAGCTCTATTATCCGTGAAGGTTGCTTCACAGGGTGCTTGCAGGCATACTTGTAAAGATAGTCATATCCATGCTGGATGTGCAGCAGCCATGTGAGCAGCTCCCATCCCAGCACGATGCCCTTTGTTTTCTCCCGTGAGAGTATCCTCTTGCAGAAGAAGACGAATTTGTCTTGTTGGGTGCGTAAGTCAAGCAGTTCTTTGGGATTATCAAAGACCCCTCTGCGGAAGTCCTCCAAGACGACCCTGTTTGTCTCTTTTAGTATGAAAAATAGCCTCTGTACTAACGGCTCGTATTTCTCTCCAGACGGTTCCGAGACATTGCCTATCGTTATGCTTGTTTTGCGTGTCTCTATCACCTCAAAGCCAAGCAATAGGTCATGCGTGAGCGTCTTGATCTTTTCCACATCCGATGACGTCACCCCCTTGAATTCTATGGTGTCGAATCCTCTCCGGTAGCAGTGGCTTAGCAGGACGTAGAAATCATGGCGGTTGTCATCGCTCACATTCACCTCGATCTTGTATTTTCCTCTTGTTCTGCATGAGATGACAAGCTCTGTCTCCGTTTCGGCGATCTGGACGCTGTCTCCTCCTTTGAGGCCTTTCCTATCCGCCCATTTCTTGGGTAGATACAGCGTGAGCCCGCCTTTGCCTTGATTGATGAGTTTGCGTTCCATGCCATAAGTGAGAAGCCAGATATATTTAAACTTTCTTGATTTAATATCACTCATATCATTAATATCAGCCTGCTATTAATCGATCTAGCATTTGTCCTCTATTGGTTACGATTAGTGGAGGACCAGAATGGACACAGCGAAAAACTATATTTTATCAGGACTTATGGCAGCATACCTAGCGGTTGCTCCAGCCCATGCAGAGCACAAAGACACATCACATCTCATCCAAGAGAGCCAGACAAGACAAGAGCGATTGCTTGAGCGCAGAGTTTCAGAACCCCAATCATACGTTCCAGCCAAGGCTCCAGAGCACAAGCCTTTCAAGTTTTCGACAGGTGTCAATTACAACCCCGGTGTCAATCTGACTATTGAAGCCTTGACGATTGGTCCAATCGATTATTTTCATGCAGTGAAACCAGACACAGGGAAGTTAGCAGGAAATGTCGTTTACCTCAACTTCGATAAACACTTCGCATTATACGGTTTTGGCTCTGGTGGAAAGTGGGATCTCGGACCAGCGTTCAGCACCACAGTGAGAGGTATCGACCTCTCACTAGTCCTGACAGCTTCAGAGACTTCTCTTTACATCTCAAAGGACGGCTACGGTGGTGGACCTATTAATCTCAAAGGGAACTGGCAAGATACTGTGAGCAACCTAGTGCAGTACAATGCGGCAAGCTTCTTGATTGAAAAGGTCGCAGGCAGAGACGCTAGAAAAAAGGCGCAGAGGATCTACGCTGTGGCTAACATCCTAAGGCATCCAACACCTTTGACATTCGCATTACAGCTCCCAGGAGCGATAAAGGCCCACAAGAAGGACAAGGGATTCAAAAGAGTCTACAAGACCCTCGGTCACGCATTGACCTTCGGCTTGTTCCACAAAGACAAGAAACAGAGGGGGAACTGAGATGGAAAACGAAGGAAATGCGGATGAACGCAACAAAAAGCAATACCAAGCAGGATATACCAATGGCTACCGCCGTGGTACTGCATTAGGTTTCATCCTGGGTGGCTTGATAGGATGGTCTTCAATGTCAATCTTCGAGAAGGAGTTATCAAAATTTGATAGATATCTCAGTTTCGTGAACCAGAACTGGCAGGTCGAGCAGGGGTACGCGAGTCCTTCAGACATAAGTATCCATGTACGGGACAACAATTGCGATGGAAAAGACGAGCTCTACCTTGAATGCAAGAACCTGCAATACGGTGTGCTGTACGATCCCAATACCCAGCGATGTTCAATTAGGCCATTTCGTATTATCACAAATAATGATAGAGCTCAGAGACCTCAGATAGTATATGAAGATGGAGGAAAGTGAGATGTCAAACGATTTCGATGGGATAATAGGTGGGGAAGCATACGACCAGAAGGTCAAGGAGATTCCTGGCTTCATGGAGATGCAACAAGTAGTCGGTGACTTGGTCGAAAAAATGGGGAAAGAATTACGTTCTCAAGATCCTTGTAAAACAATCCAGATTTTTGAGATTGGAGTGGGAACAGGCATCACGACCATGCACATACTAGACTCTCTTCAAGGGTCAGTGTATATAGAGGGCGTGGAGATTGAACCTAAGATGATTGACACCTTCAAGACCAAGACTTCATACTGTTCAAGATACAGTATCATAAAAGAGTCTCCATTCAGTTTCATAGAGAATAAAGTTTCACCCTGTCGTAGCCGTATAGTCACCGTGCATCGAGACAGCGCTAACTATTTTCTTTACCACAATCTTCAGCGCAATATTGATAATAAAACCCTCTATGTCGTAGATGCTGTTGTCTCGGCCGCCACAATCCACAATATATGTTCAAAAGTCAGAGACAAACTATTCTATGATATCAAGCACAAGTTGAGACCCGAAGGGATTTTCATCATGGCCGACAAGATCGCTGTAGATGACTATGCCCAGCATATCAACGATCTTGCCGCAGAACTTAAACTCCTTGACGATCTGCCAGAAGACTTACGACAATCATGGCTCGAGCACTACGCCTTCGATGAGCAGCCAGGTATCAAGCTCACCGAATCAGACCTGGAAAAGACTCTCGCAAACACCGGTTTCACAGACATCAAGAAGGTCTGGCGACAAGGTCTAAACGCAGTCTACACCGCGACAAAACCGAAGTGAATCAAGATGTCAGACTCAACCTTCGATGGACCAGCAGGCGTAGATTACGACTTGATAGAACAGGTCAATCCGCATTATGATAAGTTAAGATCTGCTTCAGTAGCACTTCTGCAATGCGAATTGCAGCCCTTGATCGATCCTAAGATACAGGGGATCTTGGACCTTAATCATAAGTGTCATGCGATCGATGTCCTGGAACCGGGTTGCGGCACAGGACTTACCACTAAAAAACTACTTGATCTGGACCACCGCATCAGACTACATGCCATTGATCACAGTCCATCTATGATAAAGAAGGCCGCAGAATATCTCAATTTGCGTCCCATCTATGATTGGAACGGGACCGTTGATTATACAGACTCAATAGTTCGTATGTTTGGAGACTTCACCACTAGCAGCGCCGCGCTACTTCTCAATTCAGACATCCAGGACGAACTGGCACTCTTCGGGGATAATTACTTCCACGCCGTCGTCTCAACCTTCATGCTCCATGACCTCACAGAAAGGCAGCGTAACTGGGTCATCTTTAATTTGCATCGTGTCCTTCGTCCAGGAGGCATCTTCATCAACGCTGATAAGATGGCAGTAAATGACCCCGTATTACACCAGCAGCAACTAGAATCCCGAATCCAAAAACTCGACCTTTTCGAGAGATTAGGCAAGCCAGAGCTAAAGCGAGAATGGCTCAATCATTACAGGGAAGAGAACCAAAGAGACACCCTCATGACCGAGAAAGCCTACCTCGGAACTCTAGAACGCACTGGTTTCCAAAACATCGAGACATTCTACCGGCAAGACATGGAAGCGATAGTGATAGCGAGAAAGGGTGAAGTTAGATGATCCACAAAAACGCGTTTCTAGACACCAAGAGTTTAGAAGAGGCCTTATGCTTTGTGGGGGGCTACAAATTGGACATTTCCAAACGAAAGTTCCTGCTAAAACAAGGGGCAATGACAGGCGTTGTTGCCGCAGAATACGATCATCTGGGATGCACTAAGAGAATCGGCACATATGATAGGATTACACAAGATTTCATTCAAAGGACCAGTTATGATATGGCAAAACATGCCACAATCCTGGATGTCGGTTGCGGCTCAGGGCTATTGTCCATAGAGCTGGCAGCCCAAACACGTGCGAACGTACTTGGGATAGACTGCTCACCAGATATGATTGAATTGGCAATCAAGAATCGCAACAACATACGACACCCTTCAAGTTATGCAATAGGTAACTCCCAACTAGGTAAGGGACAAGTCATGACAGATATCGACAAGTGGATTGAATCCGTGACCAAACAAAAAGTCAAGTTCATTCAGATGGATATTCATTCAATCGTAGAGCTCAAAGACGTGATGCCTCTAGAATATATTATCTGTAGAAATGTACTGCATAGATTTTATGACCCTGTAGTTAGAAATCCGCCATGTCTTGCGATATCTAGGATGTACCATACTCTGCCACCTGGAGGCAAGCTCTATATTCGAGATATTCATAGAGATGCAGACTGGGAGATACTCAAAGAGAGGATTGGAGAGCAACGCTGGAATTCCCTCTCACTTGTCGAAGATTACGTCAGAGCAATGGCAAGTATGTTGACCATAGCAGAATTAGAAAAATATCTAGGCCAACTAATGATCGAAGACTACACCATCACCGACGGCTCCTATCTCGGTCCAAAAATCAAATCAAGAGGCAATCTCAATGAATTCGAGAAAGAGACCGAGTATGTCTGTGTGATAAGGAAACCTCAAGGTTGATAATCTCAAGATTCGATCATCACTTCACAAAACTCTGATTTGTGTTTCTGTTCATACTCCTTGACAGATTCAAGATATAACTCAATCGCTTCCTTGATATTGGTCAGGGCTTCTTCCTTGGTCATCCCTTGCGACACGCAGGGCAGATCCACGGCTTCAACCACTAGCCACCCAGATTCGCCAGGATAGATCCTCACTTTGTGTTTGTTCATTTTTGCCATCCTTCTAAAGAGATTCGGGACCTTATAAGATTAACCACCACAACCCAGAATGTTTTCAATCTTTCAATACGCATCCGTCAGCGTCCTATGATAAGGTTCATCAGATATCCTCTTCACTTGTCCAAGCCGCCATAGGTAAGAGTCGATCTGTGCAGATGTGATATCAGGTATTACACTACTCAATTTTTGCCGGATCAATTCCACAGCCCAGATCGTATTCGCTCGTATCTCGATTTCCTCTTCGCTTCCATGCTCCAACAGCTCCTTATTGCGGATCTTTGCCGCCAGCAATTCAGAGTACACTAGGCATCCTTCGCGCCGCAATACCTGGGGCAGTTTGTAGTCTGCAAATGCGGTCAGCTTATCCACTCCATTGATCCAATCGACGATATGGGCGGCATCATAGACTAGTAATTGCGCTCGTTTGTGGAACAGGATCTTCTCCCCCTTATACACAGACGAATCATCAAATGACGGGAACTCTCTGACGATTGTCTCAAGCAGTCCCATAGCA
>CAYHWL010000059.1:0-9008 GCA_964359785.1 uncultured Methanosarcinales archaeon
GGACAAGTTTTCTATCTCGTTTGAAACCGATGTTGCCAACGCACATCAATCTCGTCAGGAAGTTCTCCTCAAAGCCCTTCTTGTGAAGATATATAATGGCATCATTGGCCTTCCAATCATCGTCACCCACCACTTTTTCCACTTTACTTGAGACCTTGGGGTTCTCTGTGATCTTGGCATCTTGTAACTCTCCTTTAGGCCCTGTCGGAGCGCTGAAATTGTGGAGCGAGAAGACCATCTTGGGCTCTCTCTTGAGATGGATATCCACATCAAAAGGCCTCATGGCCATACCGGCCTCCCTCGCAATATTGAGGAGGCGTTCACTGCTGTAAATGTTCGATTTGAACCTTGAGTTGATCAGTGAAGACCTTAAGTCTACTACCTGATGAGAGGTGTAACACTCTTTTGCCCAAGACCTTGGGGCATCGCTTAGATACGCATCTTCACTTGATTGGCTAGGGGATAGGACCCCCACAAAGATGTCCGGATAACCAAAACGGCCGATGAAAGGGGCGACAGCGCTTGTGCTGAAATCCTGTTTTAGGAGAGGTTTGAGCTTGAAGAGCTGTTTGTAGATATGCTCCTTCTCGGTGACGTGGAGGATGGGATTCATCTATGGGTGTACGACAAGCAGGGATATAAAGGATGCATCTTTTGAGGAGAGGATGATTGAATTTAAAGTCTCCAAATGCAAAGACAAGGCTGGATATTCTGCGAAGCCTGTGAAGAATCTGGAGTTAGATCTGTGGCGCGTGAAGAAGAAGTTTGTGACCATACTTGAGACCCCTCTTGTCATTGTGGTGGATTGTGATGGGGAGATTGTGGTGCACAAGTTCGGAGAGCTGCTCTTCAAGACATTGACAGATGAAAAGAAGATCAATGAGATCGCCAAGCAGATCTATGCTGCCGGGGGGCTGCGGTGAAAATGTAGGTCAGCATCATCAGGCGAGGCATATCGATACGAAGTGGGCTTGCAGGGGGTTGCCCCATACGGGGTGGCAAGCAAGTGCAAAATGTAGCTGTTATGCCGAGCAGATGCTGACCCGGAGCACTAGCGAGATTTTCACCACAGCCCTGCCGGGGAGTAGGTTTTTATAGGCTGGACTTTTTGCGCACTATATTGTTTTATTGTCTCGATACACCATGATAGACGAAAAGACCGCGCAACAAATCAGAGAGGAACTTGACTTTTGTCAGAAACCGCTGTTTTACTTCCACGATGATCCTGATGGAGTCTCAAGTTTTTTGCAGATGTATCACGCCAAAGGAGAAGGCAAGGGGATAATCATAAAGGCGACGCCACGGATTGATGTGAAATATCTGCGGAAGGTCGAGGAATACGGACCTGACAAGATATTTATCCTGGACATCGCCATGGTAGACCAAGAATATATCGACGCCGTGAAGACGCCAGTCATATGGCTTGACCACCACACCCCCCTTAAGAGGAGCAATGTCAAATATGTCAATTCCAGGAATTGGGGCGAGAACCTACCCCCATCTGTGATGGCCTATAAGATCTGCAAGAACCCAAAAGACTTGTGGATCGCCATGATTGGCGCCATCGGAGACTGGCACATGCCAGACTTTGCTCTCGACTTCAAAGAGAAATATCCTGAACTGATGCCTATCCAGACCGATAAACCTGAAGAGGTCATGTTTGGGACGCCGCTTGGAATACTGGTACAAGCGATGTCATTCAACCTGAAAGGAAGCACTGAAGAAGCCTTGACTTGCGTCAAAGTATGGTCCAGGATAGAGCACCCAAATGAGATATTGAAACAGGAGAGCGCACGCGGAAAGTTCATCTGGAAAAGATATGCCCATATCAAAGAAGATTACGAGAGGCTCAAAGCAAGCGTTATCGCTGGGGTGAAGGCGGATGAGAAATTCCTGATACACACCTACAGCGAAGATAAACTTGCGCTGTCCAAAGATCTCGCGAATGAACTCATCTATCTGTATCCTGATAAGGTGATAATCCTTGCTCGTGAGAAGAGCGGAGAGATGAAGTGCTCATTGCGAAGCGGACGCGATGGACCAGTCCTGAACAAAGCCGTTGAATCCGCAGTGGCTGGGATGGTCAACGGCACCGGCGGCGGGCATGAGCACGCATGCGGAGCGAATGTGAAAGTCGAGGATTTCCCCGAATTTGTATCGCGTCTAAAGAAATCATGTGAGTAACGCTTAAGAACACTCCTTGAAATCCACTTCTTGTGACACCAAAAAATATCGTGGTCCTTGTGTTGAAGGAGCTGACCCTACAAGATATGGACCAGATCGATGTGACCAGAGAGACCGAAAGCGCATTCTATGAAGCATTCGATTCCATCAGACATAGGCATAACATCTTATCTTCTTACACCTATGAGGATGTGATCAAAGGAATCTATCTCGCAAGCTTACAAGGCTTTGTCAAATATTCTTGGGCGCATCAAAGCTATGAGATACAGGAGGATATGATGGCGAAGATAAAGAAGGACGATAAGGTGAAAGACCTTGCCATCGACCTGCTGACCACATTCGTGACTGGAGAGCCCTACAAGAAAGCGGACTAGACACACTAGACAACCCTGCGCAAGAGACATTAGTAGGATATGCTAATTCTATTGTATGGACTACCTTGACATAACCTCTGTCGAACAAGCATTTATCATCAAAGAACTAAAAGAGAAGATGGACCTCACATGGAAGGAGATCGCGAATGCCGTCAACGTAGATAGGTCGATGATATACTTCTACGCGAACGGAAAATCCCGGATACCAAAAAACAAGTATCATCTGCTTTGCATGATGGCACGGGTGGATCCACTGGAATTGCCAATATTGCGGATATCAAACAAGGAGAAGATGATACGAGTTCCGGAAGGAGGGGGAGATTTGGAGGAGTTCTTGGCCGCATTCGCGCTGTTTGGACACCTCAATCCCCTAACTTATGAAGTGGCGATCACAGTACCATACTTTGAGATGACGCGGATAAAGGCGCTGTTCAAGACGTTGTTTGATATTGAACCAACCACTATCCGGTGCGAGGACTCGGTGCGGGTAAAGACGTATTCCAAGGCCCTGTATGTGTATCTGCAAGGGATTTCTACGAGGACAAATGACGAGAAAAGGATAGTTATGCCGGCGTAAAGATAGACGCTACTTTTATATACGCCCTAAATTCCCTCCGAGGATAACGCGCTCGTGGTCTAATGGCTATGACTGCGGCCTTCCAAGCCGTATGCCCGGGTTCGAATCCCGGCGAGCGCAGTCACATCAACAAATTCTTCAATTATTCTTGTCTGTTAATATGACGATTGACTGCGATCGACGGCAACTTGACCGCAGTCAAGGCTTGTCGGCGAGCGCATTCTTTTTCGAAATGCTTCGCAATTGTCCAATCTTCGTTGTGCCGGGATTCGAACGTCCACAAGAACTGCGGTCCTTGGGACAGTTCGTCCTGCGGGACTTCACTGAATCCCGGCGAGCGCAGTCAAATCAAATTCTCATTCGATTATCGCGGTCGACTAATTCTACGACTGACTGCGCTCGCCGGCAACTTGACATCAGTCAAGGCTTGCCGGCCTGCGAATCCTCCCTTTAACACCCCCCAATCTTAATAAACTCCAACGCATGAAGGGGATTGATGAAAAAGACAGAGACTATCCTTGTGCTGTGCTCACATAATGATGATGGCGTGATTGGAGCTGGTGGGACACTTGCCAAGTACGCCGCTGAAGGAAAGCAAGTGCTCACAGTCATATTCTCCTACGGAGAGCAGAGCCTGCCACAATTAAAACCTGAAGTGGTGAAAGAAAGAAGGATCCGTGAGATGATACAATCAGACAAGATACTTGGGGGCGGAGGCATCACCTACCTTGGACTGCGAGAAGGACACTTCGAGGAGGACGCAGTGGAGAGGAACGCGACAGGGAAGATCAAGTACATCCTAAAAAAATACAAACCGACAAAGGTGTTCACCCATTCGATCGATGACCCGCATCCAGACCATCGCGCGTGCTACAAGATATCATGGAACATCCTTGAAGGTATGCCTGATCTTGAAGTCTACACATTCGATGTCTGGAACATCCTAAACATTAAGCACCGCAATATGCCAAAGATGGTCTGTGACATCACCAAGACCATGAACCAGAAGATGAACTCATTCAAGGCGCATGAATCCCAGCTAAAAACACCTGGAGTGTTCCTGTTATATTGGAAAACATATATTAACAATATAATCTGTGGAATGAAACATGGCGTACGATACGCGGAAGAGTTCGTGAAACTGCAATGAAAAAACTCCTGATAACAAGCGACTGCTTCCTTCCCAGATGGGATGGGATAGCAAGAGTCCTCGCGGAGACGATTCCCTATCTTGCCAAGAACTATGAGATCACAGTCGTATGCCCAGATTTTGGCATCGCACCTGACCTGCCAGTCAAATACGTCCGGTTCCAGACAAGCAATCGACAATATGGGGATTATGTGCCTGCAGTGGTCAACAAAAAGGCACTATACTCTGCTGTGAAAAATGCTGATCTCGTATTCAACCACACTATGGGACCCATAGGTTATCGCACGATAAAATTCGCAAAAAGACTAAAAAAACCAGTAGTGAGCTATATCCACTCGATAGACTGGGAACTTTTCTCCAATAGCATCAAATGGGGAAAACCACTTGTCTATGTGATCTCGAGGCTGCTAGAGCGGGTGATGTACAACCGATGCAAAACATTGATGGTGCCTTCATGGGATGTAGCCAACAAGATGATCGACAACAAGATCAAGACACCAATGAAAACCGTCAGACTGGGAGTCAACACAACGCAATTCACGACCGCAGACAAGCATAGAGCCAAAAAAGCGCTGCATCTGCCCACAAACAGCATAATCATAGGATTCCACGGAAGGATCAGCAGGGAGAAGAACCTGCGAACGCTGCGCAAAGCGTTTGATAGGATCAAAGACAAGTACTACAACACACAATTGCTGATTGTCGGCCAGGGAGTCCATGAGGAAGAAGCGCTATTTGATATCAAACGCGCGACACTCACAGGACAGACCGACAATGTAGTGCCATACCTGCAAGCGATGGACATCTTTGTTTTGCCATCACTCACAGAGACAAGCTCCTTATCCACTATGGAAGCCATGGCATGCGGACTGCCAGTGATAGTCACACGCGTAGGGAACACGAGATACTATATCAAACATGGAGTCAATGGACTCTTCTTCAAACGCAAAAGCCCAAGAAGCCTTGCTAAGATGATATCGCTCTTGATACGCAACGAGAGACTAAGGATGTCGCTTGGAAAAAACGCGAGAAAGACCGCTGTCACGCACTTCGATTGGGCAAACACAGCCAGGAAAATGAATGAAGTATTAAGAGAAACATTGAAGGATTAAACCCTCAAACTCACAACTGTAGAGATGCCATGCTCGTTCATGCTCACACCATAAAGAGTGTCCGCTTCTGTGATGACCGCGTCATTGTGACTGATGACAACATATTGGGCACGGTCACAATACTTCCTGACCAGTTTCGCCAATTTATCCGCATTGTGACGATCCAACGCGGCGTCCACTTCATCCATCACATAGAATGAACAAGGATCATTCTCCTGGATGGCGAAGAGGAAGGCAAGCGCGGTTATCGTCTTTTCTCCGCCTGAAAGAGAACGGATGTCCATATACTTATTGCCGGACAGCTTCACTTTGATATGCATCCCATCAGAAAGAGGGTCATCTGGCTTTTCGAGCTCAAGAGACGCCACCCCCTTGTGTGAAAGGTCCTGGAATATCCTCTGGAAATTAGTGTTCACAAGCTCGAAATTCTTCATGAATACCTCTTTTTTCCTGCCTTCAATCTCATTCATCAAATCCAGGACGGACTCTTTTTCAGTATGGAGCACATCTTTTTTCTCATGCATGGAGGCATACTCCTTCTCCACCTGATCATAGATCTCCAAAGCACGAAGGTTCACATTACCTATATTCTCACGCATCTTCTCGAAATTGTCTATCTCTTTCTTCAGGTCGTCTTCTGACTTGGCCATATCCAACTCGACATTACGATATTGCTCGAATTCAGCTTCAAAACTTGAGAGCTCGGCCTTGACTTTGGCATTCTCAAGACCAATGGCATTGATGTGGAACTCCACTTGCCTTGCATCCTCCTCAAGCTTGTATACCTCACCCTCACTCTTATTTATCGTCTCCTGAAGGACATTGCGCCTGTCATAAAGCTGTTTTGAGGCGGCGTAGAACTTTGTCTGCTTCTCTTCCTGGATGGAAAGCTCCTTCTCGAAATGCCGCGCTTGACTGGTGAGTCTCTCATTTTCTTTCTCGAAAATGGACTCCTCCCTTTCCTGCTCCTTGATGATACGCCCTGTGTTGTCCTCGTCACGCTTCAATATATCCTTCACTTGGACATCGATGTTCCTTATCTCCGCCTCAAACTGCACAATCTTTGTGTGAAGCTCGGTCTTCTTTTGATCGAAAGCATTGAGCTCGGCTAGGACCGCAGGATTCTTGAGCTGATTGATCGCGTCGCGAAGCTTCTGCTTCTCTATCTTGAGGCCTGCCAAATCCCGATTGACACCCATGATCTTGTCTGTGAGTGTGGCAAGGTGCTTGTCCATATCCTTGGATTGGCCTGTCAATTCTGTCTTGAACGCGAGACTGGCATCAAGATCTGTGCTCTCAAGATGCAGAGTCTTCTCCGCTTTGATGATATCACCTTCTAGAGATGATTTAAGCTCCCTCAAGCGCTGGATCTTGTCCTCATTGTGCTTCTTGTCATTCTCAAGCTTCTGGAGCGAGACCTCCATATCCACAACCTGCTCACCTACTTTGGTGAGATCAGTGGTGAGCTCTTTTTCCTTGAACCCTGCGCCACGCTTCTGTTGGCGGAAACCGCCAATCATGACGCCCGAGAGCTCACAGAGATCACCGTCAAGCGAAGCCATCCTGGCCTCACCCACGCCCAACCGCCTTGCGGTATGGATATCATCCACAATCAAAGTGTTGCCAAAGACATAGCTGAAGATATTCTTGAATTGACGATCATATTCCACTAGGTCAACGGCAAGGCCATGAACCCCCTTGGCAGAAGCAAGCTTCTCCACCTTCTTATCGGGATCACTTGGCTTGATCTTGTTCAAAGGAAGAAAAGACGCTGTGCCAAGCTTGTTCTCCTTAAGGTACATGATGCATTTGGCGGCGATCGCGTCATCCTTGACAACGATCGACCTGATCCTAGGACCCGCGGCAGTCTCAAGAGCAAGAGAGTATTTGCTTTTGACCTCTCCAAGTTCGGCAACCGTTCCAAAGACGCCGCCAAAATCCTTTTTGTTATCAAGAATCTTATTCACGGCCACATTGCCAGCGATGTTCTCCTGGATAGCGGCGTTTCTGGCCTCAAGTTTTGAGAGCGTCTCACGATACTCCGAAAGCAGACGACGGGTGGATGCCATCGAAGCGGCAATCGAGGAGTCCTTATTCAAAAGCTGATTTAGCTCAAGAGTCGAGGCCTTGAACTCCTCCTTTTTGCACTTGAGCTCCTTGATCTCCAATTGATTCTCTTTCTCTAGGGTTTCGACTTTCTTGATACGCTCATCAACAGTCTGGATCTGATAATCGATCTTGTCCTTCTCCCTCAAAAGACCCTGCTGCCGCTCCCTCAACGCCTGGACCTCCTTATCTTTCTCCTCTATCCCGCCATCCAGTTTGGCGATCTTCTCTTCTATCGACACAGCCTGATCATCCAAATGATGCTTCTTACGCAGATCAACCAATCTCTCTTCAAGCTCTTTTTTCTGTTTGTGATAAGACCTCACCAATTCTTCTTTGTCACGCTTTTCCCCCTCCAAAGAGGCCATCTTGGCCCTCACATCTTCCAAAGACGACCTCATCTGGTCCCTGCGCTGATGGATCCTGCCTATCTCCGTCTGATTGGAACTTATCTTTGTCTTTGAAGTGGCGATCTCGACCCTCAATTGCTCGACGTGCTTTTGGAGAGCGATCTGCTCGACTTCACCTTTTTGCTCCATCTCTTGCATCAACTTTGAGACGTCATCTTTTTTCTTCTGGACCTCGTCACGGAATTTCTTGATCTTCTCCTGGACTTTGTTTAACTTCTCCTGCTCTTTGCCTATCTTCTGGTCAAAATCATCACGGACCACCACCCTCTTGTCCATCTTCCTCTTGAGATATGACGCCTTGTTGATTATGATCTTGTCATTTAGCTCCTTGTATTTTAGCGCCTGATCGCGGTCACGCTTGAGCTCCTTGAGGTAAGCCTGACGCTCCTTAAGGACAATCTCCGCCTCATTGAGCTTCTGCTCGACCTTCTCCAATTCGAGGAGAGCCTTTTGACGTTTCTCTTCGTAGACTGAAATGCCCGCGATCTCCTCGATTATCTGACGCCTCTCTATTGCAGACATCTCTACAAGATGAACGATATCGCCTTGGAGGATGATGTTGTACCCATCAGGATTTATCTTCGCCAGGCTTAGCAGATCCAGGATCTGCTGCCGTGTCCTCCCCTCATCATCAATCTTATAGACTGACTGACCGTTTGCCTTCACGATCCTTGTGACCTTGACAACATCCTTATCCGTCGGGAAAGTCTTGTCAGCATTATCGAACCATATCGAGACTTCACCTTGTTTTGCCCCTTGCTTTGATTTGCCACCATTATAGATGAGATTCTCGGATTTCTCCGCACGCATCGACTTTGCACCAGATTTTCCAAGCACAAAACACAAAGAGTCCAAGATGTTGGATTTCCCAGAGCCGTTTGGGCCTGCCACCACGTTGAAGCGGTCGCCAAAGAGAAGCTCAGTGCGCTTGCCAAAGGACTTGAAGCCGTCCATCACAATGCGCCTAATACGTGTCAATTCCTACACCTCGATACGAGGGATAGTCGCCAATGTATCATATAAAAAGGTTATGGGGGAGAAGGCTTTGCGCGGAAACTCGCCGTAGTGGATTAATCTTCTTTGCGGCGCCGGTCT
>CAYHWL010000060.1:0-8938 GCA_964359785.1 uncultured Methanosarcinales archaeon
ACGGGCACCCTAAGCGGACCAAGCAGGTATTCTGTGGTCTATCCGACCACTGACCACACTTAACTGACTGCCCCCGCTAGTGATACCAATCAACGTGCTGACGACAACATTCGTACTATTGGATATGTTCACCCGGACAGTATCAAGAATGAAATTATCAGACACATTGGCCGACAGATTGAAACGATTAGTCTGATTACCAACATTGATATGCGACACCGCGCTTGTGACCGAAGGAGGCGTCACATCATCCACCACAAAAGTCGACGTCACACTATCATTGAGATTATTAGTCGAATCATTGGCGATTATCCTGTATGAATAATTTCCGGGACTTGTACTTAAAGATGAATTGGATATCACAGAATACCTGCCAACACTACTCAAAGTGCCGATCAGCGTGGAGACAACTATATTGGTCGAATTCGACACATTCACCAAAACAGAATCCAACAAGAAATTATCACTCACATTCGCAGACAGATTGAACGAATTCGACTGATTACCCACACCAGGAACCGCCCTCAACGCGCTCACATTCGGCTGACGAGTATCCGCAACAGTAAAAAATGTCGTCACAGAGCCGTTAACATTATTACTAGAATCATTGACACGGAAAGAGACATTATACCGACCGATCTCGCCGCCAACAGCATACGAACCATTATACTTACTACCCACCGCCAAAGCAAGAGTGACAGCTGTCGTCGTGCCAGACGGATCAGTCACATTAGCCAAGACCGTGCCCACAAGAAAATTATCAGACACATTCACACTCACCTCAACAGACGCCCCAGACACCGCAACAGCACCAGCAACAGGCCTAGGATCAGTCACATTAGGACGCACAACATCACTCACCGTAAACGTAGACGAAACACTGCTATTGAGATTGTTGCTTGAATCATTAGCGATGAACCTGAACGAATAAACACCAGGCGAAGACGCATCAGAAGTATTAAAGACTACACTAAATTGACTGCCGCCGCTAGTGATACCAACCAACGTACTGACAACAACATTCGTACTATTGGATACATTCACTAGAACTGTGTCTAGTATGAAATTATCAGACACATTCGCCGACAAATTAAAGCGATTGGTCTGATTACCAACATTGATATTGGACACCGCGCTTGTGACACTTGGCGGTGTGATATCATTCACAACAAAAGTCGACGTCACACTATCATTAAGATTATTAGACGAATCATTGGCGATTATCCTGTAGGTATAGTTACCAGGACTCAACGTAAGAGAGGTGTTGAAAATGACGGAGTATCTGCCAACACTGCTCAAAGCGCCGATCAGCGTCGAGACAACCACTCGAACCATTGGAGACATTGAATAATACAACATCTAATTGCAGGTCATCACTAGCGTTGGCGCTAAGATTGAAGGTATTTGTCTGGTTGCCAACACCAGGGACGGCAGTCAAGGAATAAACAAGAGGCTTAGTCTGATCAGAGACAATAAATGTCGTATTGACAGACACATTCAGATTATTGGATGAATCATTGGCGCGGAACAAAACGTTATAGGCGCCGCTAAGAGCGGGGATCGTGAATGAGGAATTATACTTGGCGGTAGCCGCGACGCTAAGAGTGAGAAGCGTGAACGACCCATTTGGATATGTGATATTGGCGAAGACTTTGTCTATCAACGTGTTATCTGACACGTTAGCTGAAATCTCGATAGTAGCACTTGTGTTTCTTGTGGATCCATTCACTGGACGCACATCCGACACATTGGGACGTACGACATCATTTACCGTGATTGTGCCAGAGACGCTGTCATTACGGTTATTTGAGGTGTCGTTAGCGATGAAGAGATAAGTGTAGACTCCAGGATAGGTGGCATCAGTGGAAACGAAGATCGCACTATAATTATTGCCGTTGAATGAAGCTGTGAGAGTGGAGATCACGACATTGCTTGAATTACTGATGTTGATGAGGACCGCGTCCACCACGAAATTATCCGTCACGTTAGCTGAAAGATTGAAACTATTGGTCTGATTGCCGATAGGGATCGTAGAGGACGGCGTTAGGACCTTTGGACGAGTGACATCATTCACCAGGAAAGAAGATGTGACTGTATTATTGAGATTGTTCGAGCTGTCGTTGGCTATTATCTTGTAAGTATAGTTGCCAGGACTAGTCGCGGATGAGGTGTTGAAGAGAACAGAATACCTGCTGGGGGAGCTAAGCGTGCCTATCAACGTGCTCACCACAACATCGCTTGAGTTGGAGACATTGAAGAGCACCGCGCCTATCGGCATCACATCCGAGACGTTGGCGGAAAGATTGAAACTGTTGGACTGGTTTCCGATGATGATACTAGATGAAAGCGAAGTAACATTGGGAGGGATGACATCCTGCACAGTGAAATTCGAAAAGATCGAATAATTATTGTTGTTTGAAGTATCATTTGCTATGATCGTGAAATTGTAGAACCCGGTGAGGTTTGGGACTGCAAATGAAGCGTTGTATTTGGCGCCCACAGCAGACGCCAGTGTGACTAGGACAATAGTGCCGTTTGGGTAAGTGAGGTTGGCTCTCACAGAGGAGACTGCAACATTGTCTGTGACATTCGCTGAAAGCTCAATAGTCTGCGTCACATTGCGCAGGGCGCCTCCAAATGGCTGAAGATCAGTGACGTTTGGCGGGATAGTGTCCTGGACGCTAAAATTTGATTGGACGGTATTGACGTGTCCTGCCGTGTCATTAGCGATAAATGTGATATTGTACATGCCGATAAGAGCTGTCGATGTGAAAGTGGTATTATAGAACGAATATGTCCTGTTGAAGAGCTCAAGGGAAGAGAAAGAGCCATTTGGCCAGGTCACATTCGCAAACACCGTACTGACATTGATATTATCGATCACTGACACATTGATGACCACATTCGAGTTCACCGCAAAGACCGTGCTGTTTGGAGAGACATTGAAAAAATCAGGAGGAGAATCATAGCGGTAGAAGTCGAAACCGACGCCAGTCTGCGCACCGCCAACCACATTCGTATCATTTGCCAGACGCGTGCCGTTTGTGAACTCCGTCCCGTTCCAACCTGCATAGTGGATGCCTTTTATCGAGTCCATGACAGGAATCATGATCTCATCAGTGTAAGTGTCTTGGATAAATTGAAAACCTCTAACTACCCCTCCGGTGACAGCCGTAGAGTAGTTAGGAGAAACCAGATCTGAATTGCTCCAATTGTTTGCACCAGTCCTGTAGACATTAAAGGCTATGCTTGATGTGTTAACATTATTGACCCATCCCATGAGCGCCTGGGTCCCTGCCTTATTCCATATACAGTCAAGATTCGCATTGTTTGTGCCAGGAGCAGTGACTGTGCCGTCCTGTGCAGGGTTGCCCGCAAGGATAGTGGAACCATTGAAAGCAAACATGTTCAAATCATTACCAGAATCCACGAATAGCACAGCGAACTTGTCATCTATTGGACTTGCGCAAGCCTTCACATTTACTATACCTTGGCCTTCACCAATATTTGTGACAGCACTCCACGCCCCGTTAGAATAATTTGCCCTCGCAAAATTATTCGCGCTGCCCCAGAAGGCCATGCCCATGCCAGATGAGCCCCAGGCAAAATCGAAATTCTGCTGATTGACGGCGGCCGCGGCTACCGTGAGCGACCAGTTGGACGTGAAATTTGTGCCGTTCCATAAGATCGCGCTTATATCGGAGGTGCTGGTGAGCATCAGGACCATGATCTCATCCGTCCCATTCCGGGGGTAGGCTCTCATCCAACGGACAGGACTTGTCGCTAGACCTGTGGCCGAGAACTGCTCAGCGGTGTAACTCGTACCATTCCAAAGACGGAAAGCAAATGTCGTATCAGTGACGCTAGAGTTCTCATAGACTATCAAAGCCCGGCCTGAAATATCCTCATACTCGATGTCGAAGTCCCTCGAATCAGAGTTCACAATATCCGAGGTCACCTTCAACGCATTACCCCACTCCCCGGTAGAATTATAGACTTGGATCGTGACATCATTGTTCTGGTCTTCAGTGCCCATGATCATCTCATCACGAGACTTCGAACCCCTCACAATATTCCAAGTGATAGCACCACCAACATCCTGTGCAGTAAGATTTGGACCAAAAAGACTCGAACTGTTCCAATAACGATGGACGGGAGTGGTCATCACAGGCTGTTGATAACCTATCAGACCATCAGAATGGCTTGTGTTCATACGATAGGCGGATGCGGAATTTGAGAAGATCAATACTAACCAGAACAACAGCAAAAACCTACTGCTCTTTCCTACGATGGAATAGTCTAACCTATGGCTACCCATCTACCTACCCCTCTACCCATGCATTTTTCCCTTATTTACTAGTATATAAAGCAATATGGCGGTTTCAGAGGCTGGAACAGGAATGGATCTCTATTATAGGAGAGACGAAAGGAGTAGATTATCAATGATGATAACTAATGTCGGTTATTAGTTAATGTGTGTGCGGTGGCCAGTGTCTTAAGGATTATTAGTAATCAATGAATGAAACTGGCATAGTAGAGTGTTGAGTGCAAGATGTGTTAGACACTTATGTTCAACATAGATGCTAATAAGCGTTCTAAACTTTCTGCGGTTCTTGGCTGGATCAACACATGAAAACTGCTGCAGTTGGATTGTGATAATGATTATTGATGCTAGTAAGCAATGACTATATGTTGCAATAATGAATGACGTATTAGTGCAACAGTCAAGTTAGACGTTCATTAGAGAACAACAAATAATGAGTTGATCCAGGCTAAATCTGGATGGCACTCGACTAAATAACCAAATCCACAAGTCACTATTGATAGTAATCAATGAATATCAGTTATGGTAGAGACTAGTGTTGTAAATTAACATTACACTGCCTCAACACCAATTGACAATGTTTATATAGCAGAATTTCTAGGGAAAAAGGCATGGAAAAAGACAAAACCATGATACAGATCGAGGATCTGCTCAAAAGCAACGACGAAGGGTTCACAATCTCTGAAATAGCAAAAAAGACTGGACTAGCACGACAGACTATACTCTCAAGACTCAACCACCTAAATGGAGCGGATAGGATCACAATCAAGCAGATCAACATGGCAAAGATCCACAAATGGAAAGATATGCCAGAAAAGCACAGCAAAAGGACAGGAGTCCAGATGCAAGAGCTTGCGGCAGAACATATAACCCCTGCACGCGGAAACCGAGGAAACACCCCTATGATAGACATGACTAGCATCAAGGAGCAGGTCATGAAAGAACTGGGGAGCATGGGCAAGAAAGAGACCCAGATAGCAGAGCAACGCGCCGCTATCACCACAGTAGTAGGCCGAAGCAAAGATAAATCCAAACCTGCGCTAAAAGGCAAAGATGGATACATCAAGACAGGAGTGCCAGGGCTAGACGAATTGTTTAGCGACGGAATCCCAAAAGGATACGCGATACTTGTCGCAGGAGGGGCAGGAAGCGGAAAGACGCTGTTGTGCCTGCGGGTACTCTCCTACCACGCGGAGCAGGGAAAGAACTGCCTCTACATGAGCTTCGAAGAGAGCGTAGAGAGACTCACCGCGCACATGGACGCATTCGGATGGGGAACCGACTGCATCAAAAAAGGCAACCTGATGATCAAACGATTCAACCCCTTCGAGATAACAAGGAGCGTGGATGCTCTTCTCATGAAGGCCAAAGGCGAACTCCTAATCGACGTCGACCCCATCATATTCCCCGAAAATTTCAAACCAGACATAATCGTGGTGGACTCGCTCACAGCCATCGCAAGCGCATTCATCGGCAAAGAAGACAGCTATCGAATCTACATCGAACAGCTATTCCGGTTCTTCGAGAAAGCAGGCGCGACGGCATTCATGGTCACAGAGACGCAGCAGATCCCAACGATCTACTCCACAAGCGGAGTGGAAGAATTCCTCGCAGACGGAGTCATCGTCCTATACAACATGAAACACGGCAACGTGCGAGAGAACGCAATCGAAGTGCTAAAACTTAGA
The DNA here is from genome assembly GCA_964359785.1 of uncultured Methanosarcinales archaeon. Classification (GTDB taxonomy): domain Archaea; phylum Nanobdellota; class Nanobdellia; order Woesearchaeales; family JAGWAF01; genus JACQSU01. Next base: position 6,013 of record CAYHWL010000060.1, read on the forward strand.
GGAGCAAAACACGTGAAGAAGATCGTCGCGATGTCCATCACAGAGAAGGGCGTCGTAGTCTACCCAGAACAAGAAGTGTTCGGCGGAGTGGACAAGAACGATTGAGATCTCACGACACTCTTTTTGTTTTTAGTCTTTTACGGCAAGACAGCATATTGAGTATGCCGCGGCGCCAAGAAGGATCAGTCCTACAATCTCTGTGAATCCTGACATCAGAACGCAGGCCTTAAGATGTCAGTATTCCACCACTTGATCAACATACATCGAGATCTCTTTTAGCAGAGTGGATTTAGCATCCCCCTCCAACGCGGTGAACACGGCCGTCATCCCCTTTGATTTGGTCTTGTCTCTTCCTGCGTCATCATCGCATAAAAGCCATTGACAAGATCCGCCAAATTCAGCGGTAAAGGGACATATTCGCCAGTAACACCTAAAAGATATTAATCTGATTATTCTAGAACAAAGAAAATGCTTGAAAAGATAGAAAAATGATCTAGATCAGAACCGCGTTGACTGTGCCATCCTGGCCAGGCCTGCTTGTGACGCGTGCCTTTCCGATCTCGGTATCTATCACGGAGCCTTGGGTTATCACGTTCCTACGGACAAAGTGTCTGTTGGCAGGGTTGTCTGTCACGGTCTTGATTTTCGCGACAGAATACTTCTTACCTTTAGGATCATAGATGTTTGCGGTCTCTTGGGCAAAGAGACGTGACTTCCTGCTTCCGCCCTTCTGCCGGACGCTTTTTAGGAACTTCTCACCGATGGTTGTCATCGCAGGAGCATGACCGATCTCGAATTTGCGCTTTCCGCGGTATAGCTTTGAATATCTTCCACCAGTTGGCTTTCTTTTAGAGCGGTTTTGTACGATGACCATAGGATTGGTGAAAAGCGTCTTGCTTTTAAGTGTTGCGGTGACATGTCCTCATTCGGGGTTTTGTCGACATCTCGGAAGGCATAGTGCCTAACTTATTTGTGTGTAAACACCAAAATACACCCCACAAAGACCAAAATCCTCTTAAACAGACCCAAAAGGCTTCCGAATTATGTATTGTGTAATAAAATGTCAGGCGTGTCCGGATGACGATATGGATCCCTTGGCAATATCTGATCGCATCGAGCGCAGTGTGGCCGACCTTGAGAGGATATGTCAAAACCTGCCGCAAGATGCGCTTGTCGTGCACCACCTTGGGGTAAAACCCGATCCGGACTCAAGCATACCCCCATTTGTCAAGAAACTCATCATGGAACATTTCGGGATAACAAACCATCTGATGACCTACTCGCAGACATTGGGGCATCCAGCAAATGAGATAGCCATCAATATGTGCGGACAAGTATATAGAGTGGACTCCAAATCAGATGAACGGAAAGCGTTGCTCAAAGGTGCTACGATGATATCCACTATCGACTGCCCAAACCCGAACCTATTTGGGATATACGACCCTAGGGCATGCAAGTATGCCAGCATAGTCGAGAAGGTACAAGACAAGATACAGATAGAAGAAGACCACCACGACAGACGCAAGCCATTCAACCCATCCAAGACAAATGGATATGACCTGATACTCCCTGAACTTGGGTGCGCAAGCACGATATCCATACTGCAGCTTAGAAAGTTCCTAGCCGACTATAAAGCGGATGTGCCAGTGACGAGACTAGCCCCAATCATCGCCGGACTGCGATACGCCATCGACGTCGACACAAATCACTGCGACCCCGAGGCCATGAGTTACACAGATATCATCGCGCAGGAGTGGATCGACCAGAATTTCTTGAATACGCACATGGAATCAGACGGCAGAATCCACGACAGCACGCCCTATGTCCAGGCGCTTGAGAAGATAATAAACACGCCTATACCCCCTCAATGGAGGGAACTAAAAGACCGCGTCTTATCCAGCAGAGAATACCAGATGCACACGAAACTTGTGCCCGTATTCATCGCGAATGTGGGCGTCGTCTATAACCACATGATCGTCCCCTACATCGCCAGCGAGGCGTTCCGCGACGGACAAGGCCCGCACGCAGTCATCGTTTTTGGGCTCCACGTCGAGAGGGACCCCGAAAATCGGATATACTCTGCCACACTATGTTTCTCTGGACGAGCATATGCCATGAAAGACGACCATGATAAGGAAAATGACTTCAAAAACATATTCCACGACGAGATCGACAAGCGCGTACGAATAAGAGGCAATGAAGTCCATGTCTACCCGGGAGGCGGGAGAGACACCAACCAAGGAAGGATAACGATGTGCGGAAACAGCATCCCCCAGTTCGTAGATGTCACCGATGAGAGCGCGGTGCGCAGCTGCCTCAACGCGCAAGAATCCATATATCTCCCACGGCTGATAAACAGGTTCAACTGTGACTTGCGATTCGGACGTCATAATCGCACAGTGACATATTATAGAGTATAAAGAGAACAAAAAAAGCTCTAGAAAACTACTTTATCATCCAGGCATAACTGCGCATACGAGCTGATTTCCCATAACCGCACTTCGCACAGATATTCCTGGTCTTGTGATAAGCATGATGGCCACACCTTCGACAATATATATGGGATTTGCCCTTGGTGTGCTTACCCATTGATGGAGTTCCTTTCATGATTTCACCCTTATGCTGGAGATATCAATATGATAGTATCGCCACGCATGAAAACAGTGCCAAGCTTGCGTTTAAGCTCGCCGTTCTCGCGCTCTTCAGCATCGTCCAAGACGATGTTGATGTGAATGTCAAAGGCTTTTAGGGTCCCGACAAACTGCTTCTGATTCTTTGTCTCGATGATAACTTTCTTGTTTCTGGCCGCGTTTAAGGCGTCCAAAGGTCTTGATGCATCCATTTTTCGAATACCTCCCGCAATGCAGGTAATACAGGTTATACACGGAAGATTTAGAGGTCCCTATTTAAATGTTGGTATGGTCTG
>CAYHWL010000061.1:0-8862 GCA_964359785.1 uncultured Methanosarcinales archaeon
TTGGCAACACCACGCCTTCACGCAGAATTTTATAACATACTTAAGTCGCTAACTAAACACACAAAACGTTATTATACAAGGGACGCACTAATAGGGATATGGAAGAGTTCGTGAGCACAGGGGATCAGATAGAGGAAGTCCAGAAGATAAACGATCTCGCCGTCAATTTCTACAAACTGCACCTGGCCGCATCGATGGCGGATGCCGTTGAGATGGCGCGTAACACCCTTCAAGGAGCCAGTAGATTGGAGATGAGGACAGCGACACACCTGCCAGACAAACTCCCAGAGGAGCATCTAGAAGAGGCGATGGAAGTAGCGGCGCCGCCACTTGAAGTGCCACCGCAAGTGATAAAAGAGCTGGGACTGCCAGAAACACCCATACAAGAGGAACAAATCGAGCCAGAGAAGCCAGCCGAAGTCCAGACAACACTTGAGGTGCGAAATGAGTAAGAAAGACATACGGATGCTGCGCGCAGAACATGAACGATTGACTAAAATAGTGGATGACTTCGATGAAAGGCTAGTCACGCTTGGAAAGAAACTAAAAAAAGAACAATTGACCGCAAAGACACTCCTTGCCATAGAAAAAGATATCGTGGCCGCAAAGAAGAAAGCGAAGACCCTTCTTGCGAATGATTTTGATGAATGAAAACTCCCAACCGCCCCAAGGGGCGGGGTATCTATAGAGAATAGTGGGAGTTTTCAATGTTATGAATACCCCGAATCAAAACCCATTCGCCGCAAGCGGCGGGGTATTCACAACAAATAAGCGATATGATCCATTTTTGCATACAAAAGTTTATAAATCGTCATCCACAATGCAATCATAATCAACTCCCTTCTTTTACCCGGCCAATGGCTTGGTAACGGAAGGCTATTTTTCTTGTGTTTCAACAACATATTAATACCCTCATGGAAATCTGTCAAGAATGGCGGATCTCCAAAATAAGAAAAGGGTATATGCCTATTTTGACGGAAGCAATTTTTATCATAACGCCAAGAACAATTATGGAATCACCAGTGTCAATTTTCTTGCTCTATCCAACAATCTGATAGACTTGAAACAAGAGGAAATCAAGCAGATATTCTATTTCAACACACCGCTTAACTCTCAGGATGATCCTGGCAAGTATGCCCAACAACAGAGATTTTTCGCTAAGGTCCGTGCTACTCCCTTCACAAAATTCATTCCCGGAAATTTCGTGAGAAGACCGCTGGGCAAGATACACATTAACTGCAAACAATGTGGACATCAACATTCAGACACTCTAAAGTGCCCAAAATGTTCGTGTGAAATCCCAGTATCAAGTTGTTCAAAAATCACAGAGAAAGGAGTTGATGTCCATCTGGCAATTAAAATGATATTAGATGGCATTGACGATAACTATGATATCGTTTTATTGTTTAGTGGTGACGCAGATTTTTCACCTGCGATCCAATATATAGTCAACAAATTGAATAAACAAGTCATATACTGTTGTTTCCCACGTCCTAAAACCAGCCAGCTTAGGCAAGTATGTTCAAGCATGAGGATAATAACAAAAGATCACATGATAGCTTCACAGGCATAGGAATTCTTCCTATCCGCATAGAGGCAATAAGCACTTTTATATACACATTTTCTTTGGAAATTGAGATGGCCAAGACGAATAATCTGTTATTGTCCAAACTGCTGTTCGCGGCAGGATTGCTCTTCTTGCTCGCGATATTTAGCGTCTTTTTGGCTGGGATAGCCGCATTCTTCTTTGATAGTGATGGGATCATGCCTGGCAATGTAGCTGTCATAGCCATAAAAGGAGTCCTTGTGGTCGACAAGAGCGGCAGCCTGCTCACCAAAGGAGATGCAAGCTCGACGGAAATCGTCAAACTCATCAAAGCGGCAGAGACAGACGCGAACATCAAAGCGATCATATTTGATATCAATTCACCTGGAGGTTCGCCAGTGGCCAGCGCAGAGATAGCCGATCAGATCAAGAAATCGAACAAGACCACCGTGGCTGTCATACGAGAGGTAGGAGCAAGCGGCTCTTACTGGGCCGCAAGCGCATGCAACAAGATATTCGCCAACAAAAATGCGATGGTGGGGAGCATCGGAGTCATCGGGTCATATGTCGAGTATGCCGGACTCATGGACAGATACAATCTCACCTACCGCCGTCTTGTCGCTGGAGCGCACAAGGACACCGGAACGCCATTCAAGAAATTAGGAAGTGAAGAAGAAAGACTATTGCAATCCAAAATAGACATACTCTATTCCAACTTCGTGAGTGAAGTGGCAGTGAACAGAAAGATGAACGTGACTAAAGTCGAGACCCTCGCAGACGGATTCGTCTACCTTGGCGATGAAGCGCTTGGCCTTGGTCTGATAGATTCTATCGGAGGGATGGATGACGCCAAAGACTTTGTGGGTGGGAAACTGAATATCACAGTCGATGCCGTCGAATACAAGAAGAGACCTGCCTTGATGGACCTTCTTGGAGAAGCAGTGAGCGACTGGTCATATAAAGTGGGCTATGGAGTCGGGGATTCGATACTAGCTTCTGGAGAAGACTTGAAGATACGGGCATAAATCTGAAGAAGGAAATAAAAAACTAGAAAGGATCTAAGCGCACCAATGCTTACTCGCATCACATGAATTCTTGCAAGCGACAAGTTTCTGTTTGATGACCATACCACCGCTAGTGCATTCCACCCGGACGTGAGTGCTATCCGCGCATTGTCTAGTGCACATACCGTTCACCGAATGGGTCCGGTAGCTAAAGATGCTGGTAGCCGCGCCCGTGAAATCAGCCGCATAGAAAACCAAAGATATGACAGCCACAATGCCAACCATGGCAAGCACCGTCGGAAGCGTATTATGTTCCATGATATCACCTCGAAGTATCAATTACAGGCCTTTTTCCATCTTATAAATGTTATTGGTCGGGGAACTGATAGGATTATAAACCAGGAATCGACTGATGGAGCATGGCATCAAGACTGAATATGGATACCAGGCGCAGATTAGAATCCAATATCTGGAAATATTCTTTGATGAAATTCTTGGCTTTGTTCTTGCTTTGCGGAAGCATAGCCACCCTTTATCTGTTGGATTTTGGATACAGCATGTTCCAGATTGCGGTATACGGTTCAATAGGATCAGCATTGATATTCATCTTGGAACTGCCTTCAGGACTTTTTGCGGATCTTTACGGGCGAAAAAACAGCCTCCTAATCTATGGTTGGGCGTACCTTTTGTGGATAGTATGTTTGTATTTTGGAGGAAATTATTTTCTTTTGCTCCTTTCTGGGATTTTTTCTGGGATAAGATTGGCGTTCAGGTCCGGAGCTGACAGCGCGCTTTTGTATGATTCACTAAAAGCGCTTGGTCGGGAAGATGAGCACCCCAAGATCTCAGGAAGCAGTAATTCCTGGTTTTTGTTTGGCATTGGTGTTAGTAGCATGTTAGGAGGATTCCTCGCAGATCAATATTCGATGGGTTTTACCATCTTAGCGTCATTGATTGCTCCCTTGATAAGTTTAATTGTGATATATTCAATGGAAGAGCCTGCACATTATAGAAGCGTCAAAAAGAAATCTTTGAAAGACCACATCCAAGAAATCTATCGACTTATCCATACAAACAAGAAGCTAGTATGGTTGACCATATTTTTTGCGCTTATGCAGTCATCAATACTCTTCACTTGGTTATACACTCAGGTTTTTTTGGGTCTGTATAAAGTGAGTTTTTCCATGATAGGAACATATTTTTTTGTATTCCTCTTATTTGCCATGTTAAGCTCACATTTCTACGGGACACTGCACAAATTGCTAAATGATGTCACTTTGTTTAGGTTGTCAGCAATCATCTTTTGTATGGCGCTTTTTTTGATGAGCGTTCCAAGTTTGGCCTTATTTGTCCTGATGACCATTTGCATAGAGCTAGTATATGGCGCAAGCAAGCCATTATCAAATCACATAATCAATTGTGAGGTAGGTTCAGAGTATAGGGCTACAATGTTGTCTGCGCTAGGATTTGTAGGTTCAATCTTCACAATGATTTTGAGCTTGATTGGGACTTACATAGGGGATATAATAGGGGCATTTGGCTTAATGGCAGGAATGGGAGTTTTGTTGGCAATCTGTTTTTTTGTGGTGTTATCGAAAGTAGAACTGCATATTAGCCCCAAATGCCATACTAAATGAATCTGGTCCATTCCCGCAATCTCTCCACTTCTCGCATATACCCACTATACGGTATATGCCAATGGACAATATAGTCCCTTGACAGGTGGTTTTTCCCATAAGGAGGGGATCCACATGGTCTATAGAACAATCAAACAGATTCTTATCAGCGCACTCGCCTGCGCGACAATCACCGCTTGCGCCTACACACAGGATAAGACGCAAAAACCCACACCAAGAGAGCCGCATTACCTGGCGGATGTGCCGCATCACGCAGATAAATTGGATCAATTAATCGATAAGTGGAAAGTCTATAACAGCGAACTATACCGATATCCAGAATCACCACCTGGACAGGGAAGAGAAGAGAGCATCAGCAATTTCCTGGATGGGAGCGAAAGGTCCTATGTGACAGTGGATGGCGAGAGATGCGAGATAATCTATAATGGCTATCACAAGACGGAGAAGGGATACCGTGTCTATCTGGGAGACGGGATAAAAGAGATCACCAATGAGGAGTTTTCGCTAGTCAAAACAGACATCGAAACGAATCTAGTCGATGCCGTCAACAAGGTATACGGCCTTCATTCAAATGTGCAGAACCGGATAATCCAATCCTGGGATAGGATACTGCACGCGGAAGGATTGCTTGACGCAAAAGACAGCCTCGCGAATCACCTGGAAGACAAAGTCACAGAAGAGTTGACAGTGAAAGACACGATGTATGTCCCATCTATGGCCAAGAAAGATTTCCTGCCAAAGAAATTCGTCTTTGGCAACATACCTGCGCTTGGGCTGTGCTACCTTGACAGCGGACTGGTGTTCTACGACCCGAAAGCCAGGATATGGGATCATATCGAGGGAAACCCAAGTATATTGATACATGAATTATGCCATCGCAACTCCAAATTGCAAGGGATGCCATACGCATTCGCATTCAATGCCGAGACGTGGGCAAGCCTGCCAATCCTCTCTAAAAACGACCCGATGACTTTCTTGCTGCATAGTTATCTTGCCGACGTGCGACAGATATCAAAGACGCTCTATAGCTTCGATTCGGAGAGGGCATTCCGGGAATCCTTCTTCCGGAGCGCAGGGGGAATCGAGATACGACGCGATAAACTCAAAGCCTACTACGAGCAGATACAAAAGATCGCGCTTGAGGCGCAAAATTTCGCGCTGGACAAATTCATCCCGGAATACTACGCGCACCACAGCTTCTGGTCATCGCTAAACAACCAACTGCATGACAAGAATGCCGCCTTGAAAGTCGCCATGTACGCCGCATATGAACCGACCTTGATCCAAGACGCCAACACGACACGAAGATGGGCTGAAAAGAACAGCCTCATCATCAAGGAGACATTGGAAGCCGCGATCAAAGCGATGGAAGACCGCAAAGATGAGGACCCATCAATTCTGATGGGCAAAAAAGAGCAAGATGCCCTCATGGTACTGCTTGCGCGCGCAGGCATCGACGTAACACGCCTCACTGCCGATGACCTGCGACGCATCCTAATCAATTTATCGAGGTGAACAAAAATGACCATCAAAACGATCAAAAAATACCTGACACTCGCGGCCATAGCAGGAAGCACGATGCTAGGCGCATGCGCGCCGCCGCCAACAATCGAGACAGAATTCAAGAAGAAATTCATCGAAGCAGGAAAGACACAACAGGAAGCCGATGTCGGATTCGTCTACGGGACAAGACAGATGTACCTCAAAAAAGAGATCGGCCCTGACGGCAAAGAAAGATATGTCCCTGACTATCAGAGCATCCCGCTATCCGAGAGGATAAAACAAAATGATGAGATGCTAGGCGCCTGCGGGGCATTGCTTGGCTACGCAAATGAGAGCAACGCTGATTTTGTCGATGAATTTGGACTGCGCCCACGCCTCTTGAAGAGGGAAGCGGCCATACGGTACAACAACGACCGCATGAACCTGGTCAGGCTGCATGAAGAGCTCATGGCACTGCTAGCAGGAAACCCCGCGGCAGACGGCAAATTGGGCGTGTCTGAAGCAGAACTGTCCTATCCATTATCCGGTCTTGAGAAGAAACTCAACTTTGTGCCAGAATATTTAGAAGAAGCGGCTAAACAAGGCAGACTCTCACCACTTGAGCAGATAAGACTGATCTACGGATTTGAAAAAGAGATCCCCAATCCAGACTACCCGGACAAGGACAACACACGCAAGACCATCTGGAAAGCCTTTGCCATCGGCGTGTCAATCAACAGCTATGACACAGATTTCCCAAGAGACCGCGCCGCGGACTACATCGAGATAATCCGAGGCGGGGAACCACAGCCGGCAGTCGCGATATACCATGATAATAACAGCAAGGACCTGACAATCGCAGTCATTGATTCAGATCCGGCAGGGACTCCTGGCAATGGAGCGCCTGACGCGATAGAGATAGTCGCCATAGGCGGAGCAAGAGAGCTCCTCACAGACGAGAAGCTCCTTGCCCGCATCTTCACACCAAAATCCGCTAGGATACGAGCAAGACCAGCACGTCCTCCTATGACGACGCAGATAGTCCGTGTAGGCGAAGTCGCGTATGATCCATGGGAGAAAAGCGCCAGCAGTTTCGAAGTGCCATTTGGGGAATACAAAAGCCAAGACGGCGGGAACTATACTTTGCGCGTCGCATATGGAGCCGCCGATGGTGGAGGACGAAAGGTGAAATACGTCGCGAAAGTCTACCATATGCCTGGAGACCCATCCAAAGAAGTCGAAGGAAGAGTGATCGAGTACTACCGACTAAAGAAGGAGTACGACAAACCCGCGGCGAACATCATCACAGGGAACAGCCGCCTCTCAATAGACTATCCTGGAAAACAGACCCAAAGCGGGATTGACAGCATCTTTTTGGAGGCGAAACCGTACCGAAAGGACTACGATTTTGGGACGAGCAGATTCCGCATCGAAGACCGCGACGGGAAGGATCCACTCTATGAATCACGACGGGAATATGAGAAACCCAAAGAGACCACGCTTGAGGATTAGATGCTACGGCGATGCCTCATCTCCCAACTCTTGAAGTGAAGCGCATCATAGGAGACACGATACTCATCCGAAGACTTTGGGTCATAAGTGCTAGCGAAGGAGATAAGATCGGTGTCAGACAATGACAAATAGCCATGCGCGACACCTCTTGGGATAAAGATCATACGCAAAGCGCTCTGCCCGCAAATGATAGTGTTCGCCAGACCAAATGTCGGAGAGTCCACCCGCAGATCGATAAGCACAACTTTTGCCTTGCCTTTGGCGAAGAACCATGTCTCCTCCGAATCAAGATGATAATGAAAAGCGTCTATCATTTTTGACTGCGTCCAAGAATAATCTATCTGCTTGTCGGCATGAATCAGGCCAGGGTCAAGCGACACCCTCCTCACATGGCCATCAAGCCTGGACTCAAGATCATCTATCCTCACGCCTTGCATCGCATCATGGAACGGGGGACGCAAAAAGACCTCCTTCACCGAACCGTCAATTAGCTTGTCCTCCGGCAACTGTGTCTGGACCGCCAATTTCGAGAGCGCAAGACTAGGAGGACTGCCGAGGATACCCCTGACATACTTTGCGGCCTCTTCCGCATAAGGCACACGGACTTGGACCTTTGATTGCGCCTCGTCAATGATATTGGTGCCAGTGCGCATCATACCTTTGAAAATATCAGCCGCCTGATCCACAAGGGACCTCTCTTCTGGAAGCTGTTCTTGCACTATCCGGATCAGATAAGAATCCTCTCTTGCCGCGAAAAGAAGAGAGTCATTGGCATGAGGGATAAGGATCCTAGTCGATTGCGGATGGGCATAGATAGTATATTGCGCGCCGTTATTCGCCAAAGTGAACCTGCCATTGGCGCAAGGGCAGATCACCATCACCCTCCTCCTGTCATGAAACGCGCTTATCGTCACAGAATCATTCCGGGGGATATCCAGGAATTCCGCTTGGACTATGCGATAACCCCCAAGAAGATCTTGATCTGCCGCTCTTGCGACAAAACCTGCCTCATCCTCATCGCGGAGGACTTCCTGCAAAATAAGGCCCAATCCCTTGGCCTCCTCTTTGGTATCTATCTGACGCATATCACATCAACAGACTGTCAGGATAAAAAATGATATGGCGTCACGCTTAAATAAACGAGAAATAGAGGAAAAAACATGAAACTCACCATCAAGGACATGGATATAACCACAGGCGGGACCCTGATAGTCATCCTCAACCAAGAGGACGCGCACGCCCTTGACCTGCACCCACTAGACCGCATAGTGATAAAGTGCCGCGGGAAAAAGACAGTGGCAGTCCTTGATGTCACCAACAACGCGCGGACCGTGCCAGTCGGATGCGTCGGAGTCTTTGAAGAAGTGCTGAACAAAATAGCCGCCAAAAATGGCGATGGGGTCGAAGTCGATTATGCCAAGAAACCCGAATCGGTGGAGTACATAAAGAAGAAACTTTCAGGAGAGGAACTCAATCAATCTGAGATCGACACGATAGTGGCTGACGTAGTGCGCGATGAATTGACCGACAGCGAGATCAGCTTTTTTGTCGCGGGATTCTACACGCGAGGCAACACAAACCGCGAGGCGGTATACCTCACAAAATCAATCGTCTCACATGGAGACACAGTCGAATGCGGAGCGAAACTTGTGCTCGACAAACACTGCACAGGCGGAGTGGC
>CAYHWL010000062.1:0-8818 GCA_964359785.1 uncultured Methanosarcinales archaeon
GGCTTTCTCTTCTAATTCATAGATGGTGAGAATGTCCTTGAAACCGACATTCTTCTTCTTCATAAAAGGCAATGAAAGAGCCCAGTTCTCCCTAGCGGAACCAAAAGCCACGGAACCGTCCTGGATATTCACTTTCCAGAGCTCCTTGAATTCTGGTTCAGCTATCTGCTCGATTAGACGATTGAAATCGATGATCAAGTCCATGACCCTTTTTTGGATCTGTTCTGGAGTGAACTGCATCTCTTTGATAAGACGATCGACCTTATTGATGAAAAGGACGGGTTTTACACGTTCTCTTAACGCCTGCTTAAGCACTGTCTCAGTCTGCGGCATGATACCTTCAGATGCGCAGACGAGCACGACAGTTCCGTCGATAGCCCTCATAGCCCTCGTGACGTTACCACCAAAGTCGACGTGACCTGGGGTATCGATAAGATTGATAAGATATTCCTGGTCGCCAAAAGCGTGCACCATGGATACGTTGGCCGCATCCACTGTCATAAGACGCTCCTGTTCATCGCTGTGCTGCCAAGTCGCCATACCCTTGTCGAGGTTGCCGGCTGATTCGGCAGACATGAATCCGCTTGCGGCCAATAGATTGTCTGTGAACGCTGTCTTACCGTGGTGGATATGAGCGCTTGTAGCGATGTTGCGAATCATCTTTTGCGATTTTGCCAAGCGCAAGGTCTTTTGAAGTTTTGTTTCGTCTGCCATTATGATTACCTCTATATAGTGATGTGTTCGAGGGACAGCTGGATGTTTTTAAGTGTTTCGGAAACTGCTCGAGGAAGACTTGTACAAGCTATTATAAGGCCTACGCAATGTATGGTGCTCATGAATAATGAGAAAACGTCTTTGATCGATTTTGCGGGAGCCTGGGGCATGGACGATAAGGACTACGAAGATATCAAGAAGCGAATGACTGAGCACAGACGATCATTCAATGAGTCATTCGAGAATAGACTTCGTAATTTAAAGAAAAAATATTCTTAAGAAAAAACTCTACTTCCCGTACAACAGAAACTCATCGACACGCTCGTAGGGACATAGCTCGGATTCCTTGAACCAGACTGCGATCTCTCTCTTGCCGTTCTCCACGCTGTCTGACGCGTGGACTAGGTTCGCGACTGCTCTGCCTTGAGTGTCTGCAAGGCGGTAAGAGTCTAATGAGTAGTCTCCCCGTATCGTGCCTGGAAGAGCCGCGGCGCCTATCGTGTTGCCGACCATCGTACGGATCTTATCGATAGCATTATGGCCCTCGATGCACAACGCGACAATAGGAGCAGACATAAGATAATTGATCAGATAGTCACGGACACTCATGCCAATCTCCCTATCAGTCTTTGTGACCTTCTCGCCTTTCGACTCGTAAGCCTTCCTTGTCTTCTGACCGACAGAGAGAAGCCAAGCCTCATCATCGATGTAATGCTTGCCAGCAGAATTCTTATCCGCCTGCACCATCCTCATACCGATGACCTTAAGCCCTGTCTTCTCGAATCTGGAGATTATCTCACCAGTTATTCCCCGCTGGACAGTGTCTGGTTTTAGAAGCACTAGTGACCGCTCTTTCATGCCCGCTCACTTCTGCTGCTTGGCCTGATGGAACGCCTCAGTCCACTTGAACTTACGCGCCACTTTGCAATGCTTGAGCAAATATGTCTTGCATTTGAGAGAATCAAAATAGTGGATCCTGCCGTCGTTTTGGACATACATCTCGCCAGTGCCTGGACGAAGCGCCTTTCCACAAAATGAACAGTTGACCATCTTTATGCTCCTCCGCCACCGCGGCCGCCGCCCTTAGTGAGCGGACGAGCCTCGATCTCTGTCTCGCGCAACATCAAGGTATCGCCAAGCTGAACCGGGCCCTTGACATTACGACGTATGACCTTGTCTTTGTCACGGCCATCAAGAATGCGAACACGCACCTGGATAGCCTCTCCACGAGTGCCAGTACGGCCGATGATCTCCTCGACCTTTGACGGAACCGCTCTTGTGAAGACGACTCCGCCTTTCTCCTGCGCTTGCGGCGCCGGCTGCCTTTGTGGTTTTTGATCCTCTGCCATCTTATTCCTTGAGCTCCTTGATTATCTTCTTAGCATCGCCTTCTTCAATGATCACGATTGCGGAAGTTGGAACCTCAAGACCAGATAGATTGCCAAGCTCCTCTTTTGTGGCGACCTCGATGCATGGGACTCCCTTCTCTTTAGCAAGAAGAGGGATGTGCATCACGATCTCTGGAGGACTGACATCCTTAGCTATGGCGACCAATTTCGCGGTGCCGCGCTCAAGAGCCTTTGTCGTCTCATTTGAACCTGCCTTGACTTTTCCTGAAGCCTTGGCAAGCTCGATAGCCTGCATACCTTTTTCCAACATATCCTTGGATTGTTCTACCATTTGTCATCACATCCGAGGTTAGAATGAAACCTCATTCCCGCTGGGTCACAGCGGTCATCAATCAATGGTTAGCACGGAGGAGCAATGAGGGGTTTTTAAATGTTACTGGGGGAAGCGATTTTTGTCTGTCGTGGACTGATAGTCTGCTGATAATATGAGACCGCCCTCAAAAGGTCTTGGGGAGTGAACTCCAGATTGCCTTTTTTTGTGAAGAAGATAATAGAGTGCGCGCTGTCCCAGAGGAGGAAACCCCGCAAGGAGACGTACGGCCCTGATTTTATTATGAGGTCGGGAGGGACAAAATAACTTGTCGAGAGCGCTTCTTTGACAGATTCCTTCGTCACTTTCTCAGGGTCGAGCTTACCTAGTTTCACCTGCCTTGCTATTATGCTTGCCGCGTCTACAATCTCCGCCTGGCCATCATAGTTGATACAAAGATTGAGGAAAAAAGCGTCATGCTGTCTTGTCGACTCCTGGATCTTCTTCAACGGATCAACTAACCTAGCAGGAAGATCATACCAGTGGCCAAGTATAGTCACCTTCACCCTAGCCTGATATATGAACTGCCAACCAAGAAGGGTGTGGACTAAGTCCACAAGATCATCGATCTTATGGCTGATCCGTTGCGGATTCGTGTGGGCAGGAAGAGCATATATACTCAAGATAGGGATATTGAGCTTTGTCGCGGCGTGCAAAAGCCTCATCAAACATTTTGTCTTAGCCACTGGCGCCCCCGCATCATCCCTGAAAAAAAGGCCTACATGACGAGGGATAAGAGTGCGACGCAAAGTCACTTTAGGAGAGAAAAAATCTGCCAGTTTCATGCTCGTCACGACACCCCGGAGTAGGGATATCAATACAATTATATATTATGTGCGGAAAGAAAGTGTACATGCTGTCACTAGTCATGTCTGTAATCTTAGCGATACTCATCATTGGAAGCATCACAGACCTCAAGACACGTGAAGTGCCTGACTATATCAGCTATGCTGGGATAGCCATAGGACTAGGGATCAGCTCGATTGTATCCGTATCCTCTGGAACTACTACACCATTTTTCCTCTCGTTGGGAGGGCTTATCGCGGCATGGGGCCTGGCAAGCGCGCTATACTACCTTGGCCAATGGGGAGGGGGAGACAGCAAAGTCCTAATCGCCATGGGGACACTCCTTGGATTGCCCGTATCTTTGTTTGACACAAGCGCGTCATTCCTGATAAATCTGGTGTTCGCAGGTGGAGTCTATGGATTTATCTGGATGATGACACTCGCGTTGAAGAATTTCTCCAAAACACAAAAGATGTATTCTCGCGTCGAATCAGAACCAAATACCAGAATCGCGAAGATGGCCGCTCTTGGCGGAGCCATAATACTGCTTGCCCTAGGATATCTTGCGCGTGACACCCTCTGGTGGTTTCCCCTGGTGCTCTTTGGCGTGCTTAGCGTCGGGACGTACTACCTATTTGTCATGCTGCGGGCAGTCGAGAGGGTGTGCTTTATCACAGTGACCCCAGTATCTAGACTCACCGAGGGCGACTGGATCATCCGCAGAGTGGTCGTGTCTGGAAAGGAGCTGTGCGGACCAAAAGATCTGGGGATCTCAAAAGAGCAGATAGAGAATCTAAAACAGAAGAAGGTGCAAAACGTGGTCGTCAAGAGCGGAATACCCTTCATCCCAAGCTTTCTTATCGCATTTCTGATCACCATAACTTATGGAAATGTGTTCCTTCTCCTGCTTTGAAGCGGAGATCTTGCGAAAAATATCAATCCCTAGAAAAAGTCTTTTTTCCCTGCTACACACATGCGAAGGACTCTTGGATTGATCGCAGGGATGGCGGTGTTGGCAAGCACAGCGTTTGGGCTGCCACATTATGGGAATGATTCCACCAGATGCATCAAAACCGATATCGACAAGTGTGGAATCGAAGAGACGATCATCGCAAACGGCAAAGGGGTCTATAGACTGCGGGGCAAGGACGCAAAAGAGATATACAAATTAGAAGGGATAGCCGGAGAAAGGGTAGCCATCGCCTGCGGAGATATCGATGGAGATGGCTTGCCTGACATCGCACTCTCCACAAGCAAAGGGCTGGAGATAATCCTCCAAAACGAAAACGGGTTCATATTTGAGAAGAGGATAATAGTGCACGAAAGGAGTGTGCTCGCTGACACTGACGAGCTCTTAATCGACGATATCGACAATGATGGAGCAAATGAGATTTTGATATCAAACTCGCTTGGAGTGTCCGCCCTAAAAGGGGATGGGTTAGAACCCATCTGCGCTGTGCCACATCTCCCAAACGAATTTGGGATTGAATTACATGCATATGAGAAAGACGGGAAGAGGGGCATATTGTTTGGGACCAGCAAAGGGATATACTTCAAACCGTATCAAGGAGGCGCAAAGAAACTTGCTCCCGTGTCATACCACCATGACCTGCCGTGGAGACTTGGCGAGACCGACTGCGTATACCAGCATGATGGAGATGACGTACCCACACTTGCTGTCGATGGAAAGACAGTCTATGCGGCCACAGCGGATGGGATCTACAAGATTGACTCCAAGATCGAGAGGATCGGCCATGCACCATATCTTGCGGAAGATGATAAATCGACGCTATATTTTGATCAGGTGACAAAAATCTTGTACGCATCAACCCAGGCAGGAATCGTAGCAGTGAACACAGACACCATGAACCAAGAATACCTGGGAAAGATAAAATCGCTGCCTACAGATAAAGTAAGCGTATTCTCAAACCATGATGGGACCGTGACTGCAATATCATCGCTTGAGACCCTTGTCTTGGATGATTATGGGATGCGACGCAATTGACGCGTGAAAATGTCTTCCTCAAGAGGGGGGCTCTCATCATTGGATTTCACAGGTTCTGGTTTTTTTGGCTCTTCGATTCCTTTTGGCTTTTCCTCCTGGAATGGGCCTATGGACCTGGATTCCTCCTTTAATTTATTTTCCAAGCTAGCAAGCTCTTCCGGGCTCATGGTCTTTGGTTGCCATGCGAGAGCTAAACCATCTTTTTCTCTTCTTGGAATGACTGAAAGGAAAACATGAGGGAACTTCTGGCCAGCTGGAACACCATTTTGGATTAGAATGTTTGTGCCGTGAGCTTTTAGCCCTTCGAATACTGACATGCTCACAATGTTTGCCGCCGCGAAAAGCTCGCCAACAACAGGATCAGGGACCATCTCGATTATGGGAGCATGGACTTTTGGAGCGATGATTATATGGCCTGGGGCCGCTGGGCTTGGACTGATGAAGGCCGCCAGATCAGGAGTCTCATAGACAAAATCTTTTCTTTCCGCGATCATCTGACAGATTTTGCAGTCACTCATTTTCCAAGCAGCATAGACGCTATGTCATCTAGCCCCTTTTTGTCTTTTGAAACAGGTTGAATTGGTTTTTGTTCTGGTTTGGGAGTTGGCTGTTGAGTTGGCCGTTCCTCTTGGATCCTGGGTGGAGGCGACTTGCCCTCCTGCATGTCCTTGACAGCCAAGATTATCTTTGGCATGATAGCCGCGAGCTTAGCATTATCCTCCTGCGACACGCTCACTTGCACTGGATCCAAACCCACACCATCACCCTCTCTTCTTGGAATGATATGCAACATGAAATGCTGGGCACGCTGACCTGCAGCGCCGCCATTAGCGATGAATATGCTTGAGCCCTCAGCGCCAAGAGCCCTAAGACAAGCATGGGCAAATGCCTTTGAGACCATACCTAGATGCTTGATCGTATCAATAGGGATCTGCGGCATGACCATGTAGTGATCTTTTGGGATGAGAAGAATATGGCCTGGCGTTGCCGGAAAGATGTCCAGGACCGCGATACAGAGATTGTCCTCGTACACTTTTTTTGCCGGCTGTTCACCGGAGATGATCTTGCAGAATATGCACTGCTCTTTTTGCCATGCCTTTAGTTCATCAGGAGACATCTTGGAGAGCTTCTCCTGAAGCTGCCTTTGCTCAAACTCCTCGACAGACTCTGCCATGGAGTTTACCTGGAAATACCCTATTATAAATGATTTGCAATAATTTCCAGCTTCTTACGCAACGATACGTTTATAAATATTGGAACGGGGTTGTGACATCACAAAAAGAGGGACATGATGAACAAAAGAGGAGTATCACCGCTGGTCGCTACGCTAATACTTATCATGTTCTCTGTGGCGCTTGGCGCTTTGGTGATGAATTGGGGCAAGGCGTACATCGAAGAGAGAGCCGAGTTCGTCACTGGAGCCAAAACCTCACCATTAAGCTGTGACCATATCGACCTTGCGATAATCAAAGTAGGCGACACCCAGCAGATCTGCACAAATCCGACCTCTGGGATGCTGCGGATAGATATAGAAAATGGAGTCGGTTCTCAAGTGGATAACATACAGCTGCGCATCGTTGGAACGCAAAGTGTGCTCACACTGGATAGGCTCCTTGGAACTGCGCTTGCCAAAGGAGAATCCAAGACGGTGGAATATCCATACACACAGGCTGGCCAAGTGAAGCAAGTGAAATTGACACCCTACATGCTCATCAACAACGAGCCACGGATGTGCGCTGCCAAATCAGTTGTCGTGAATGAACCGATAAGAAATTGCTGATCTTATTTCAAAGTTGGGTCTAATACAACATAAAGCTCGGCTTTATGTGTACACAAAATCCCGTAGGATTTTGTTGTACCCCGCTGCTTGTGGCGACCAACTTTGAAACAATAGTATTCCACCCGGGGTGGAATGCTATTGTGCTCAAGAACCACTAACTGTGGTTCTTGACATTAGAAAAAGCCGGTCACCGCAGTGAGAAAACTGGCGGATACAACAAAATCTGGAAGATTTTGCGTATACAAATTTGTTGTACCCCGGAGCTTGCTCCGATTGGGTAGCCAGTTTTCAGGCATTTTCTTTATTCTGGTCTTGCGAAGATCTTGGCTAGAATATCCATCGTATAAAGCATCATAGCCTGAGCTTGGCCTTGCGTAGGCTGGAAAGGCTCTTGCTTCTTGTGTACGGCAAAGACTCGCACTTGGTTGATCAGATGGATCTGGTTTGTGATTCCCGGATCGAATTGCACCTGTTTTTCCGCGAGCTTGGCAATCAAATTGCCAAGACCGATGCCCGGATTCTTTTCTAGTACGTCTTGACCAGTGACCTCAAAATATTTCCTGTGAAGCGCAGTCTCTAAGATTCGACCGCACAAAATAGTGACAGACCGGTAACAACCATTCGAGAAACACTTCTCCATCTCTGAAATATCAGCTATGAGATCGCCTCGCACCTCTGCTGGGAGGAACTTGATGACATTAGGCCTTGGAGCGGCTGGCGCCTCCGCCTGTTTTGGCTGAAATCTGGGAATCTTTGGATCGGCAGTCTTCGCTTCAGGAATGTCCAAAGCTTCAGTCAAAGACCATAATTTGTCCAAGGATGAACGGACCTTGCTGATATCCTGAGACGGAAGCTCTGATATCATCTCGATTATTGTCGCGACAGGCTTTGAATTTGTTGTGTTGTGGAGCGATAACGCGTGAAGATGCTTCGCCTGAAGCTTGAGCGAGTCTAGCGCGGCAAAATAATTCCTTTTGAGATATTCTTTCCTGGAATCCTGATAATTGACGATAGAACCGCCCATATCCTCACCGATATCAACCTTGGCTTTCTCGATGTCATAAGCTGATGTTCTTAAACGAAGGATTTGACGCTTGAACTCATCTATCATACAGATGGAGATTTTAGGACTGTATAAAAAATGGTATGGTGACAGATCACAGGAAGAAAGATGCAAGATCCGTCTGAACACGCCGCTCGTTCAGCAAGACACTTCGTTTTAGGAAATCATCCAGATTGATGTTATACTTGGATGCGATGCTCCTTGCGTACGCGAAAAGGCTGGGTTGGTCGCTGAATTCGAAAGGAGTGGATTTGAGTGAATTCCTGGCTGCTTCTCTCACTACCCACACACCCAATGGAAGGGTATATTCTGGGGTTATGAAACGGAGGGCTAAGACACTGTTTTGCCTTTTTTGTTGATGCAGCCTTTCGGTTATGGCAAGCCTGCAAGCATAATACCCTCCTTGCGTCTCGTCAGCGTACTGCCTTCGTCCCAGGTAGGATTCATGATCAGTGCTGTACTGAAGAGGGCCTTGGCCCACAGTGATCTCAAAGAGTTCGTACGACCAGATGCCTGGAAGGGTGAGGATGAGAAAGTAGTTGCCCATGTAACCACCAAAGTAAGCTTGAAAACCGCCTTGCTGGAAATCACGGATGCTTGATATCAACGACTTGCCCACCATGTCATCCACCGCAGTGATAGACCACCTTGTGGGGACAAGTTTTCTATCTGGTTTGATACCGATGTTGCCAACGCTCATCAATCTCGTCAGGAAGTTCTCCTCAAAGCCCTTCTTGTGAAGATATATAAT
>CAYHWL010000063.1:0-8758 GCA_964359785.1 uncultured Methanosarcinales archaeon
AGTATTCAAGATAAGGAAACTAGAACAGATCAGAAAACCATTGAAATATCTTAGTGAACAACCCGCTTATTATCCCCCCACTTGAGATCTCCGCAGATGCAGGTTTCTCCAGAATAGGCGTAGTGACATTCTTTGTCTCTTGCGTAGTAAGATTCACGGGTGGTGGAGTTTGCGGTGTCGGAATGTTGGAGGTGGTGATGTTTTGCGATGGGGGCTTGCTGCATTGTCCATCCAGACAGATATTGGACTCACACTCAAGATTCAGCGAGCAGGCGCCACCTAACGGTCTTGCCTGCGAAAAGTTTCCCTTGATCGTACAGAAAGATCTCGAGCCATCCTGTCTTGCTATCACCGTCCCTACAGGCACACAGGCTTGAGCGTAGGAACATCCAGATCTTCTCTTGTTCTGACACAGTCCTATCACGCAAGAGTCCGTGGTGCAGGCATTGGCATCAGCGCAATCACTGGTATTCTTGCATTCTGGAACAAAAGAATTGTTCTGGACGCTTGAGACACCTTCTGATAAATCGGTGGATGATAAAACTTGAGAGGGGGTCGATGCTGTGCCTGTGGCAAAGGAAAGATCATATACGGGATCATCATCCGCGGCGATAGGCATCGCGGGCATGAAGAAGAATTCCACTAAACTATTGCCATCATCATCAGGAAGGATGTTCATGACACTAAGTTTTGAGCCGTCCTTGAACACAAATTGGGATTTTTCCCTCAAAGCATCCGAATATTCTCCATTCATAGAAAAGATGACCCTCATCGTCTTGTCAGAGACAATGACCAGATGGAGTTTATAGCCATAGATATCCTTTGTCTCACCGCTTTGGATGGTATCATGGATCGATTGGGCATATACTGTCTGGATTACTAGCAAAAACGCGATCAGAAAAAACATCTTTTTCATGCACAATAAAGCCGAATCCGCATATAAAAAGGCTTTGGCCATCTTTAAATATCGGGGGGTACATGATTATGCCATGCCTAATTACACAAAGAGAGCCGTGCATGGCGCCGCAGTGGTGGGGATCATGAGCGTGCTTGCGAGCGCGATAGGCTATGGCCTGCGGATAATCCTAGCCAAAAATCTCGCACCCGCAGAATTTGGATTGGTATATTCAGTGATCGCCCTCTTTGGCATGATATACCTTTTCCAGCATCTGGGCTTGAATGACGCCTTGACATTCTGCGTCTCAAAACATGGGATAACAAAAAATTTTGGGCATGTGTATAACGCCATAAGATATGTGCTCCGCTTCCAAGTCATCGTGGCTTTGGTCATCGGGGTCGTCCTGGCATCGACATCCGGCTGGCTTGCCGCGCACTATTTTGGCAATCCTGCGGCACAGAACCTGATACTTATCCATGCGCTCTTGCTCATCCTACTCCCATTCGAGACGGTATTCCAATCGATATTCCAGGGGATGCAGATGATGAAGTACTACAGCGGCGTCAATCTGCTGCGAATTATAGTGAGCATCATATTTACCGTAATATTCCTCAAGTCTGGGCTTGGGCCTTCAAGCGTGTTCTATGCATATCTGATATGCGCGACATTGCCATTTGTGCTGTGGATGCCACTCACACGATCCAGACTGCCAAAGATGTGGAAGGAATTCTGGGCGCATAGACCAGGGTATAGCATCGCACTGCAAAGCGAGCTTTTCGGATTCAGCGTCCCTGTCATATTCACCGCCGCGGCAGGTGTGGTGATGAGCTATACTGACACCATGATACTCACAGCTTTCCGTACATTAGATGAGGTTGGACTATACAATGCCGCTGTGCCAACCGCATCATTGCTATGGGTCATCTCATCAAGCCTCTCAATCGTCACATTCCCGATGGTGAGCGAATTGTGGCACACGAATAAACACAAGGTGCTGCAGAATGGGATCGAATCACTGTACAAATACAGTATGATGCTTATCCTCCCTGTGGCATTGGCGATATTCGCTTATCCAGAGTTCATCCTCTCAACGCTCTTTGGGACCGCCTATATCCCTGCCACCGTGCCATTACGGATGCTTTCCCTAGGAGCCATCCTTTACACTCTTGGACGTGTCAATGACGCTGTCTTCTATGGGATAGGCAAACCGAAAATAAGCTCAAAGATAGCGATAATCGCAAGCGTAACAAATCTTGCCCTTAATCTTGCGCTCATACCCCGCTATGGCATGATAGGCGCAGCGGCAGCCACCATAACCGGGTTTGCGATAACACTCGTGCTAGGAGTAAGGGCCATCCGAAACGAGATAAGATTCGCAATGCCTATCGCTCAATGGATAAAGACGATTGCCGCATCTATCGTATTTCTTGCCAGCGTGTGGGCAGTAGGGTCGGTTCTCGCGTGGAACCCCTATCTTGAAGCCATCGTCTGCGTGATCACAGGATTCGCAGGCTATCTAGCAGTGCTATTCGCGAGCAAGGCGCTCTCTTATGCAGAGATCAAAGAGATAGTCGCAAGGATTTAGACAAGACTAAACACTTGTGCATCATTTTTCTCAAAGAGCAGACGCATATTGGATCTAAAAGGCTCCTGTTTTATCTTGTCTGCCAAAGTCGGGCAGAAAGGGACCCTGTTATTTAGCAGCAGGATCGAGATGCCCTGTCTTTTCATATCATCGTAGATATCTTGCGGCGAGCCAAATTCATAATCAAAAACTCCCTGCATCGCGGCACATTCATAGATGAATGGGCGATCCAGCCAGAACGCATGGATCTCGCCCAACATAGCCACTTTTGAGTCTTGAGGCGTGTTCTTGTTGATGAAATTAAACGCGGGATACACTGGTCGGATGCGTTCGAGATAAGCATCTCTTGATTCTAGACCAAGTGCAACCTTCGCCCCTTTGGCATGATAACCAATAGGGAAAACCAGATTCAACAGCATACAAATGACAATGATTGCAAATATGCTTTTTGTCTCTATACCACTAAATGACCAAGCGGCGAATACACAAAGGAGAGGAAGGATAGGCAAGAGGAGCCTTGATTGCTGGCTTGAAAGGAACCATACCACATAAAATATCCCGCAGAAGACCAATAATGGCGTGAGCCCCTTTTTTTCCTTGTGGAAAAGTCCTATAGGGATAAGCATCAAAAGCAAAGGACCAAGGAATGTGATTTCGCCATACTGTCCCGGAGACAGGAAAAGCTTGAATGGGGCAGTGATGAAGTGGAGCGGTGAACGATCCATAGATTCCACAGATGCGCGATACGCATCAGTGTTCTGTGGGGCCCAATTGACCCCATCAAAAATACCTTCAGCAAAGGGTCCAAATGGATTGCCATTAAAAAAAGCGTTCTTGGCATACCACATCCCGCTAAATGAAGCGGATATGAGGACAAAGATGAGGAGGTGAGTGATGAGGTCTGGACTCTTGTCTTTTATCATCTTCCATAATGATATGCCTGTGATGATGACCACAATCAAGGGGCCATTCCATTTCACGCTCGCGGCAAGGCCAAGGAACACACTTGCGCAATAGAAGGATGAGAGAGTCTTGTGCTTATACCAATCCAGCCAGGCTGTGAAACCTAGCATGAAAAAGAAAGCGATGCCAAGATCATTATAACAGATGCCAGACTCAATCGCCACAAGGGGGATCGTGTAGAAGAACGCAGATGCGAGAAACGCGGTCTTCTCATCAGTGAAACGCTTTGCCAGATAGAATGTCGCAAGCGCAGTGAAAACACCAAAAAAGAAGTGCATGAGTTTTGCCAAGACATCATCGCCTATAGCCAACGCGACGCCAAAAATCATCTCGATACTCAAAGGCCATGTGGAGGAGATCATAGGATGGTAGACGAATCCCCCATGCTCAAGGTACACTTTGGGAAACGCAAGATGATAGCCAAGTCCATCAGAGTCCGTCACTGGAGAGAGCGCGCCTATCAGGTTGACAAATAGGAATATTCCTATGATGGTTAGTATCAATCTATTTCCTGTTGGGAGCTTTAAAGTTTTCATCGCTGTGAAGAGCCAAGGAAGTCTCATCCCGGCAAATACCGCCATTGACGCCAACAGCACAAGGATAGGTAATTGACGAAACAAGCCAATCCAGCCGAAAACATACATGATGATGATAACCGTGCCTGTGCCAAACCCGAAAGAGTAGAGGATATCACCTAACTGATCAGATGTGGGGTAGAGCCTCTCTTGGATAAACCTGCCAAAACCTGTGAATATCAGGACCAGGGACAGCGCATATACAAGCTCAATCATGGCAGAACACCAGGGAAGTATCTTGGCGCATAGTTAGTGAGGAAAAATTCCGCATAACCAAAGTATTGGTAATAATATAGGGCAAAGACTAGGATAATCCAACCCATGATCAGATACGTTATCCTCTTGTCCATAAGACACCTTTGGAGCAGACATTTATTAGGGTTGCGTAGGGCAAGCTATAGTTATAAAAAGCACGAGGATTGGCTACGCTCATGAAACTCAATTTGGGCTGTGGACTTGACATAAAAAAAGGGTATGTGAACCTAGACAGCGTCAAACTGCCTGGAGTCGAGATAATCTGGGATCTTGACAAGACCCCCTACCCTTTCAAGAACGGAACATTCGAGGAGATCTACGCCAGCCATGTGCTGGAACACGTCAAGGATCTGTCTGTGACATTGGATGAACTGTGCAGGATAAGCAAGAAAGGAGGCAGACTGATTGTCCGCGTGCCTTATTTTAGCAATCCAGGGGCATTTGGCGACCCCACGCACAAACGGTTCTTCACCTACAATACTTTCGACTATTTCACATCGGATGGCGTGCTATCCTACTATACATGTGCGCGTGTCGAGATAAAATCAAGAAAAATAGTATTATTAACAAGCAAGAATCCTCTTGTGAGGATCTTTGGATTTGTCCCTCAATCATTGGTCGATGTGTTCCCTTCTGTCTATCAGAGACTCTTCTCTTATTGGCTGCCTGCGGCAGAACTGCGATTCGAATTAGAAGTGGTGAAATAGATCTCTAGTGATGCTGTCTTGTCGCCAGATGGGGCTGATCATTGAGAAGTTTGATGTCATGATCCACCATCATCTTGACCAACTGCTGGAAACTTGTCTTTGGAATCCAGCCCAGTTCTTTTTTCGCTTTTGAAGGATCGGATAATAGGAGTTCGACATCCGCCGGACGCATGAACCTCTCATCCTGCTTTATGTGGGATCTCCAATCATTGATGCCTGCTGCCTTGAATGCCTCTTCAACGAATTCCTGCACGCTGTGCGTCTCTCCAGTCCCAACGACAAAATCCTGGGGTCTATCTTGCTGGAGCATAAGCCACATCGCTTCTACATAGTCCCCCGCAAAACCCCAGTCTCGTTTCGCGTCCATATTGCCAAGAGTGATATGGTCTGTATAGCCCAGTCTGATCTTGGCCACGCCATGGGTGATCTTTCTTGTGACAAACTCAAAACCTCGCCTTGGCGACTCGTGATTGAATAAAATACCTGAACATGCGAACATACCATAACTCTCCCGATAGTTTTGGGTGATATGATGGCCAAAGACCTTCGCGACACCATAAGGCGACCTTGGATGGAGATGAGTAGACTCCTTTTGAGGCACCTCATGCACCTTGCCAAACATCTCGCTAGATGAAGCCTGATAGAATTTGACCAACGGATCGGTCAAGCGGATCGCTTCTAAAAGGCGCGCGACGCCAAGGCCTGTGATGTTGCCTGTAGCCACAGGCTCATCAAAAGAGGTCTTGACAAAAGACATCGCCGCAAGATTGTAGACCTCTTGAGGCTTCACCTTGGTAAGGACGCGGATAAGAGAGCTCGTGTCACCTAAATCACCTTCAATGATATGTATCTTGTCCTGGATGTGAGCTATACGTTCATTCGAGAGTGTGCTTGACCGTCTGACCAAACCCCAGACCTCGTAACCTTTGCTCAATAGAAGCTCGGCTAGATATGACCCGTCCTGGCCGGTGATGCCTGTAATAAGCGCCCTTTTCCCTTCCATAGACGAGGTAGAGACCAATCGTTTTTATAAAGATTGCCCTAAAAGCTCCAGATCGTGCTTTGTCATCATCTTCACGAGATCCTGGAAGGAGACCTTAGGCTCCCAACCAAGTGTCTTTTTTATCTTCCAAGGATTGGCCTGAAGGATGCTAGTCTCCTTGCGCACCAAGGCAGGGTCTATCTCGACATATCTCTCATAATCATCAATACCCGCGCACTTGAATGAAAGCTCCACAAATTCCCTCACAGTGTGGACTTCGCTTGTGCCGACAACAAAATCATCTGGAACGTCAGCCTGCGCGATGAGACGCATCGCTTCGACATAATCCCCTGCAAAACCCCAATCTCTTCTGACATCAAGATTCCCAAGGATAAGGCTATTTGCCTTGCCTGCTTTTATCTTGGCCACAGCGCTCGTGATCTTCCTTGTCACAAAATCTATAGGGCGCAATGGGCTCTCATGATTGAATAGAATCGCGCTTGACGCGAAAAGTCCATGCGCGTCCCTATATTGTTTGACCACGAATTGAGCATATGCCTTTGACGCAGAATAAGGCGTGACTGGCGAGAACGGAGTGGATTCATCCTGTGGACTAGTGAGAGGATTGCCAAACACTTGAGCGCTGCCCGCCTGAAAAAAACGTATCTTGGGACCCACCTGTCTGATAGCCTCAAGAAGGATGAGGGGGACACCGCCATTCACTTGATTGCTGCCTACAGGATCGGAAGTGTATTGCGCGTAATTACTGATCGCTGCCAGATTGAAGATGACATCCGGCCTTTCAATGCGCAAAACGCTTTTCATGAACTCGAAATTGGTGAGCGACGCTTCCTTGATTATCAAATCATCTTTTAGATGCTCAACGTTCCCTAGCCCTGACCTGCCGGGCCTGACAATACCAATTATCTCATGGCCATCACGCAGGAGGGACTCTGCAAGATAGGCGCCATCCATGCTGGTGATACCCGTCACTAGCGCCCTCATCAGAGCACATCCTTATAGAAATCGATGGTCTTTGCCAATGCCGCATCGATATCTGTCCTGGCCTGCCAACCAAGCGCATCCTTGATACGTTCTGTGGAGCAGATGACTTTTGTCGGACCCCAAGTGGGCTTCTCCAGCGCGGTGTATCTAGCATCGGTGATCTTGGTTATCTTCTTGCCCATCTCACCAATAGATGTGCCTTTCCCAGAGCCGACATTGAGCGTGCCTTTGTAGTCTGACTCTAAACCTTTGATAATAGCATCAACCGCATCCTCCACGAAAACAAAGTCTCTTATCGGATGAGGATTCCATATCTCGACTGTCTTATCCGTTATAGCTCCTGTGATAGTCTGCGGAATCAGATTCGGGAACACCTTCCAATCCTGATTTGGGCCAAAGATGTTGCCAAAACGGAAGATGAGGATAGGGAGGTCTTTTTGCAGTCTTTTTGCTACGAATTCTGCAAGCCCTTTTGTGAATACATAATTATCCTGATAGATATCAAGCGGCGAAGTCTCTTCATCCAAAGCGGCATCACCAGCCGCATAGAGGACAACTGACGAAGGGAAGATGATCTTCTTCACACCCCTGCCCTTCAATGCCTCAAAAAGCCGGAAAGTGACATCGACATTGGTCTTGTATGCTTCGCTTAGGTTTTCACAGTATCTCTTGTTCGTCAAAGCGGCAAGATGGATCACATAATCAAATCCTTGATCAAGCCATTCAAAATCAGAGATAGTCAGATCCTCTTGGATGGTCGAGACCTGCAATTGCGGCGGATCAAGCGAGACATTGAGCACATCAGCGCCTCTCTCCTGGAGCCGCCTGATCAGATTAGTGCCTATAAAACCACTTCCTCCAGTGACCAAAATGTTCGCACCTTGCAGCATAAACGATAAGCACCTCTTGGGGTTCATAAAACTAATGGCTATCCTCATAGATAGGTTTTGTGATATTCAGGAGGCTCTGAAAGATGCCTGGGACGCTCACAAGGACGGCATCCTTTGTCATATCAAAATCTGAACCGTCCAGGCAAGTGACTTTTAGGCCTGCAGGTCCGCAGATAGGGAGCAATGGCGCGATATCCCACGGCTTTTGCCCAATACAAATGCACCCATCTATCTTTCCAGCCAACAGATCATGGATGTTGTTGCTGATACAACATTGGGTGAGGAGAGCATTAACATCACTCGTGTAGAGGTCATCAAGATATGGCAGGATCATCCTGCGAGCTTGACCCTTGCCAGATTCATATGCTATCTTGGAGTGTTCCAGCCTCGATTCTATCGAGAGAGGTGGATCGTATCTGACCAATCTTCTCCTTTGCCAGTCATACTTTGAAAATGAATGGCCATCACCAGCGAAGAGACTCTCGCTTCTGGGGAAATACATCACGCCAAGCAAAGGATTCTTGTCTCGCACAAGACTTATCAGGATGCCGTATTCCTTGCCCATGACCATAGGTATCGTGCCATCGATAGGGTCTATCACCCAGAGCAACCCATCTGGAAAGGGCATATCCTCATCTGCGGATTCCTCCGCAAGAAATGAATGGACGTCGCTCGACTGATCAAGCATGTTTGTGATCAGGCGTTCAAGTCTCCTGTCTACACGCGTGCAGAAATCAGAAGAGGTCTTCCAATCTGGACGATACTGGTCTGAATCCTGCAACAACTTTTGGCTCATCTGCCCTGCCTGCAGAGCGGCATCCACAGCATTGCCCAGATATCTTTGGATGCTCCGCATCATCTCACTTCTTTAGCCCTTCCTTTATGCAATCCGCGACAT
>CAYHWL010000064.1:0-8695 GCA_964359785.1 uncultured Methanosarcinales archaeon
CAGGAAGTTCTTATATGCCATTTTGTGATAGTTTATCCGGTTTTAAGCATATTTAACTCTTATTGTCATCGCGACAAGAATGATTTTAAGATATTGGATATCTCTTTTGGCTTATGGTATAGCACCAGATGGTCGCAATCGATGCCTATCGCACTTGCGTTGATATCCTTGAGCTGATGTTCTAGGAATCCTTGGGCTAGATATCGGTCTTTTGTGCCGAATATGACCAGAGTGGGTGTCTTTTTGGACACGTCTGCTAGTCTCACCTCCATTGTCGCGGCAGCGCCAGCCATCCAAGTGCTAAATGATGTGCCTTGCAGGTCGATGAATGGATAGAGCATTGAATTTCTTGCTTTTTCTTTGGAATAATCAACGAATTTTCGTAAAGGGTTTTGTACGCTCACTTTGGACAGCGCGGACAGCATGGGTCTGATATACTTCACTTTATGTATCACATCATAAAAGAAAGGTCCAATCAAGATGAGTTTTTCAATCTTGACATGTTTAGATAGCATGACAGCTATGCTGCTGCCAAGTGAATTGCCAATCAGTATTGGTCTTCTGATCTTTTCCTTTGCTAGGACATCCCGGATGTCCCTGACGATGATGTTCATCGACGTCCACGGATTTGTCGTTTTTCCATGTCCATGCAGATCTACCATCACAAGCGGATTCTTGAACCCGCTAAGCGCTTTCTTCCACACGGTGTGATTACTTCCTACTCCATGGATAGCGACTATTGTCACCCCATATCCCTTGCGTCGGATATAATGTATGACACCAGCCGTCGTCTTATGATAGCATGATTTCTGCATGATGAGAATCCGATTGCATCCTTTTTAACTGTTGCTGGAAACCGAGCCTGATGGGATTCGTTTCTCTTGACTGATTAGTGGTTCATAGTGAGTGGTAGGTAGTACGACGCCATCTTTTTGTGCATCTAGATTTGATTCTTCCGATCCAAAACCATTAACTCCCAACCCCAACTCCAGACCCCCAACCATTAGATAAACCCCAAACCACCAACACCAAACTGGAAACCGAGCCTGATGGGATTCGAACCCACGACCTACAACTTAGGAGGCTGTCGCTCTATCCAGGCTGAGCTACAGGCCCATGGGGTTTAGGCATCGGGGAAAGTTTATAAGGCTTATCCTGGAGTATCTATGCATGCCATACCGTCTTAAGATGCGTCCAGAGGATTTTGTTGTTGAGGAGCTCCAAGATCTGCACTTACTGGAGTCCGGGCCCTATACTTGCTTTGAATTGGAAAAAAAGGATGTCAACACGTTAGACGCGATCCACTCTTTGGCAAGACATTTCAGGCTCAATCCTGACTCTATTGGTTTCGCAGGCACTAAAGATAAGAAAGCCATCACTCATCAATATGTGACCCTCAAAGGTGATTATAAGGCCGCGATAGACAACCTCCAGAATGTTGATGTCAAGACCTCTTTCAAAGGTTACCTTTCCGAGCCTCTTTTTCTTGGACAGCTTCTTGGCAATCGTTTCAGGATTACTGCAAGGGATGTCACAGAAAGACCAAAACCGATTTTTGTGTTTGTCAATTATTATGGGGAGCAGCGTTTTGGCAGGTTCAATGCCCAGATTGGCAAGCATCTCATCCTCAAGGATTTTGAGCATGCCGCGCTCCTGTTGCTCGAGACCAGTTCTCCTTACAAGAGGCTTGTCATCGAATTCCTGGAAAAACATCCAAAGGAATATGTGGGAGCGTTACGACGTGTGCCAATCAAGCTCTTGAGGATGTTTGTCCATGCGTATCAATCCCTGCTCTGGAATGAGATTGTGGGCGTCATGGTCCAAAAGAAAGCGATAGTCTCAAATGTCCAAGTGCCTTTGGTAGGTTTTGGTCTTGCGCATGGAACGAAGTATAAAGAGTATATCAAACCGATAATGGAACGTGAGCAGATCAAGCCAAGTGATTTCATCATCAAGCAGATCCCCGAGCTTTCAAGCGAAGGTGGTTACAGGAAGGTCTTTGCGGATGTGAAAAATCTTCATATCGGCGATTTAGAGCCGGATGAGGTTAGGGAAGACAGGTATAAGATCCGATTAGAGTTTGATTTGAAGCCTGGTTGTTACGCGACTGTGTTTATTCACCAATTATTTTCTAAGTTTGGTGAGGACCCTGCCAAGGACCGTTTGCGGAGTTCCCACCCCGTTGATGGTGAGTAGACATGACTCCTTCTTGAGATGGTTCACGAGTTCTTTGGTCCTCAAGGCATATACATCAAGACGATGTTTGACCACTTCCGATTTATCGTCATCCCTATGCACAAGGGCGGTTCCGTCATCGTCGCACACACCTTTCTTTTTAGGTGGTTGTGTGAGCAGGTTGTACACCCGCTTGCATTGGGGGCATACCCTTCGGTTCGATAATCTCTTGATGAGCAGTTTATCAGGGCTTGTGAGATATATCACTTTATCAAGCAGAAATCCTTTATTTTTGAGCAGGTTCGCCTGGAATATCGTGCGTGGGAAACCGTCGAGTATCATCCCTTTGGAGTATCTCTTGTTGCGTTTGGTCATCAAAAAGAACTGTTTCACCACTTTTTCGTCAGGCACAAAGTCTCCTTTGTCCATCCTTGATTTGGCCATTTTGCCAAATGACGTTCCACGCGTGATGTGGTCACGCATGACATCGCCCATGGCAAGATGAGGAAGTCTCAATTTTTTTGATAGCAATCTTCCTATCGTGCCTTTTCCCACTCCTGGCGGCCCTATCATGAGGATATTCATGGGGATTTAGCTCATAACCTAGTATTAATGCCTTACCCCATATAATTTAGATGCTCTTTGGAGTGTGATTCGTTCTTCCAGGCTTCTTTTAATTTCTTGACAAAGGATAGTGATTCGTCTTTGAGTGGCGGCCAGGCTTGATGTATCGCAAGGATGCATTCCAGGTCGTGTTTATCATCATTTATCACGTTACTTTCGTCAATCATGCGTAATAGATAGTGCATCTGTTTTATCAGATCATAGACCTTCTTCTTTTCAACATCAGAGAAGAATCTGCATTCATACATATCGACCACTGACTCTGCGTTGGGATGTATGATGGTCTCTAGCAGATTGACCACATAGCTTATCCTGTCATCCATCTTTTTCTTGATGCCTCGGAGTAGATTGTGCTCCTGTTCTATTGTGCATAGGTCAAACTCTTTGTCCATTTCCAAAAAAGGCGGCAATTTATGTTTCTTGCGCACCTCTTCATAGACATCTTGTATCATTACAACTCGTTTCATGCACCGATATATAAATTATCCTGTCCTCATGACAAGGGAAGAAATGATCACTCACGGACATACATAGACTTGACATGTTGTCCAATACCCATAGAGACCAAAGGTGGTTAATTTCATCGTGCGCGAATCAGGCGCATCATCAAACAGATAGCATGCGTTATATCCTTGCATTGCCACATTCTGGAGCATCATGTCGCTCACTCCATTGTCAAAGGCTCCTCCAAAATACTGACTGACGCTTGATGTTGGAATGCCTGGTGCGGCTCCGCCTTGCTGGTTTGGTGTCATGGTTGTTCCTGTGGATGCCCATCTGTTTCCGCCTTGCTCGCGCAGTATCATCATTTCGCTTATGGCATTGCCCCCATTGACACTTGTCGCCCAGACTGCTAAATGGCATCCTCCCGATAATACACATGCGGGTGTTGCAAAAGTATAATCTTGTGTAGCACTGCTTTGTGATTGGATCAATTGACATGAGCTTCCTGATAGAATATTACCTGATTGGGGCCATGATGATCTGCAATCATTGCCGATGCAAAGTTGTGATCCTTGCACGTTGCCTGCTGCGACTACTCCCCCGCCTAGTACTTGTAGATTCTTTCCTGCCGCGAGGGTGTGTATTCTTGCGTTGCCTGCATAATTATCGATCTGGAATCCGCCGTTTCCGCCAGCGCCTCGGAGTTGTATCTCTCCGCCTTCATTTCCGCCGTCTCCCGGGTCTACTGCTAGATAGCCTACTTGGGCAGTCCCTACGACTTCCAATTTCTGGGCGGGGTTCACTACTCCAATGCCAACATTCCCGTTATTGCTGACCACAAGATCAGGATAATCCCCCCCTCTTGCTTTCAAAAGTAATGGCACTCCTCCTGCTTCAGAGGTTATGACTGCGGTATTGAGTCCTCCTACGGGTGCGCTAACTGATAAGGCTCCTTTAACATCTAATTTCGCCCATGCAGGTGGGGTGGAGGTTCCAATCCCTAGATTTCCATTCAGATAGTTAGTTCCAGCTCCATCGACATAAAGGTTTCCGCCTAAAACTTCGAGATATTTTCCTGCAGCTAATGTGAATATCCTTGCATTGCCTGCATAATTATCTATTTGAAAGCCGCTGTTTCCGCCTGTTCCTTGGAGCTGTATCTCTCCGCCTTCATTTACATTATCTTGCGGGTCTACATAAAGATAACCGACTCTTGCTCCGCCTACTACGTCCAATTTCGTTGATGGGGTGATAGTTCCTATTCCAACATTACCGGTGATTGATAGTATGCCTGGCGTTCCTGTATTGATGGTTGGTATTCCCCCATTTGCGTGGAATCCTCCAAGATTGGTTGCGCCTCGCAGAAAATGTATTCCCCAGGTTTGATCTGCGAAATTGACAGCGAGCTGTTCATCTCCACCTGGAACGCTTCCGACGCCCAATTTGTCCATCACAGTCACAGAGCCCCCATTCTTTCCTTGGATTGTGTCAGTAAATAAGGTGCTATGTGAAGCTCGTCCCGCGGTATAGCCTGTTCCGCTGACAAGGACGGCGAAGGATAGTAATGATATGAAAGCCAACACTCCATAAAGATATCGTTTACTAAAATCGAAAGCGGCTTTCATGATATTTTGCCACCACTGAAGTATTTATATGTTTCTTTGTCTAGACACGATTGAGATGTGATTGATATATTATCCTAGAACGACCCGTGAAGTGGCAATCCTCATCAAGGGATGCATATACATTCAGCTGAATTGCCTGCACCATCCCATTCGGTGATAGTCCCTCCAGAATAAGACTGTGCTTTACATAGGCGGTTGCATGCTGAGTTGCATTGCATATATGTCCAACCAGTTCCGCCATTAGGTAAATTTTCACAACCTGGTTGTGTCTGTGAAAGCTGTGTAATTGTTACATAAATACGATTAAATCCGCTCTTTATTGTCCCTCCTGCAAGGATGTTCCCGTTTCTCACTACGAAATCGGCGGGAGCATTATTGTACCAGGTGCTGGGGAAATTGGATCTGGACGCATCTTCTAGGATGAGTTGTCCTCCTTGATAACGAAGTCCCACATGCTTGAATCCAGCATCTGCGAACTGTATCCCAGACACTGCATTGCTGGCAATGCCATCTTGGTCACCTATGATTATCGCAGCATCATTTCCTTGTATTGTGAGTTTATTGCTTGGCGAGATTGTTCCGATTCCCACGTTTCCATTGCTCAATATGTTTAGTCTATCAGCCACGCTTGATTGGTGTACCGCAAAATCACCTGAATCTCCAACTCTTAATCCCCACGTCTGGGAGCTGTCCTTATCTTTCATAAAGAGGTATGAGCTTAAATCAGGATTACTTGGGAATTGCGCGGCACTGCGCAGGTCTTTCCCTTCAAAGTATGCCATCGGTTGTGATTCTGGCGTCCTAACATCTAATTTGGCTCCTGGAAGGGTGATACCTATCCCCACGTTTCCACCCGCAGGATTCAATAAAAGAGATTCCACGCCAAACGAAGGATCTATCCCTTGCACTGCAGGTTTACCATAAGTAGCTGTTTTTGAGATAAATACGCCGCCTGATTGTCCTGGTATATGACCGATTTCTGCATTATCTCTTGCCGCTATGGGTCCATTCACGTCTAATGGATACTGGGGGCTATTTGTTCTTATGCCTAATTGACCATTGATGAAATTTGTGCCTGCACCATCGACATAAAGATTGCCGCCTAAGACTTGGAATTGTTTGCCAGCTGCTAGCGTGTGTATTCTCGCATTGCCTACATAATTATCTATCTGGAAACCGCTGCTGCCGCCGGTTCCTTGGAGTTGTATCTCTCCGCCTTCATTTACTCCGTCTTGTGGGTCTACATAAAGATAACCGACTTTAGCCCCGCCTGCGACATCTAGTTTTGTCGCAGGAGTGGCTGTGCCCACTCCAAGATTATCCATCACAGCTACAGTTGCACCGGTCTTTCCTTGTATTGTGTCGGTGAATAAGGTATTATGTGAAGCAAGTCCTTGTGTGTATCCTGTTCCATTGACAAGGAATGCTAGACTAATCAATAGAAAACAGATCAATAAGAGATATAGGTGTTTTTTCCGTATATCAATAACGATTTTCATGTGTTTATTCCTCTCTTGGAGGTATATAACAGTTTTCATCTATTGTATTTTGCAGCACAGCTTGTTTGGATATGCATTGCAGTCTCCCGCATGGCCGTCATTTGGATCATTCATTGATAGCAAACATGCTTCATTCGCTTGACAGGAATTGGCTATATTGCAGACAGGAATCCCTGTAGAAGCAGTCATGCACACATTCACTCCCCCTATATAAGGGAACGCTGCTGTTGATTGGATATGCGCATCATTCACGCCAGATAATCTTGCGATGACTGTGCCGCAAGTGTTTGTCAATGTTGATCCTGGCACGCTGCAACATACATGGTATTGATAGTCATTCCCAAGAGCGACATGTGAATCTGTTGTGTCCATCAATGTAATGACAGAGAGTTCTCCTGCTTTGCAGGTGTTCACGCTAGTCACACAATTGAGCGCGTTTGATTTACATTGGCCGTTTTGGCATGTGGTTCCTCCGCCGCAGACTACACCGCATCCTCCGCAGTTATTATTGTCTATCAGAAAATTCTTGCTAACCCCATTACAGCATGAATCTTGGTTGCATGTCTCTCCTGCGGAGCATATTCCGTTTCCGCATACGTTGAATGCCGCTCTTACGCCCCTGCTTCTTGCGATTGGTGCGCCTGTAATCCCATTGTCCGAGAAGAATATCGAGAACATTATCAATAATAGCACAGCTCCGATTAGGATGGGGGAGTCTGTGAGGTTAGATCCTGGTTTTACCCCATTGGATTTCGATCTTTTCATCGTCTTTCCCGTCCTTTATCCAAATATAAAGTTATTGATGGCCTACTTTTATGGACAGACGTACAATTCGCACAGACTATCGTAAGAAGCGCTTAATACTAGTTGGCTTGATCCTGCTCCGTCATCACGAACATAACAATGGCCTGGGTAAATCCCCGTCTCAATTATTGATTCTTGAACTCCATTATCATAAGCCCCCCTAGAAAAGAAAACTTCTGCATTAGACGGACTACTAAGAACCCATGTAGTTCTCGGGCCAATCGCAGCCCAAGTGGTGCTGCTTCTTTTTCGAGTTATAGCCACTTCAGTAGTTGAATAGTAATACCTATTATAATACCCTTCCATCATCACTTTCAGGTGACATCCCCCATCCGATAATACACACGCAGGAGTCGATATGCCAATATCACTTGTCGCCCAGTCTCCCCCATGTGCCACAGATCCTAGATACTGACACGAACTCCCGCCAGAAGGATTGCTTCCAACTTGGCTCCATGAAGTCTTGCAATCTCCATTGATGCATAGTCCGGGGGCATCGACATTGCCTCCAAGTACTTGGAATACTTTTCCAGGTGCAAGCGTGTGTATTCTCGCATTGCCTGCGTAATTGTCTATCTGGAACCCGCCATTTCCTCCAGCGCCTCGGAGTTGTATCTCTCCGCCTTCATTTCCGCCGTCTTGTGGGTCTACTGCTAGATAGTCTACTTGGGCAGTCCCTGCGACATCTAACTTCTGCGCCGGAGAGGCAGTGCCAATCCCGACATTTCCTGCCCCATTATCAGTGATTATCTTTCTCCAAGAATTAAACCCGCCGCCCCATATGCTTCGAAGATACCAGTTGCCATTGCCGGCATTGCCGCTCATCATCTGCCATCCATAGCCGGTATTGCCGTTGTTATAGTGTTCCACCTGTATTCCTTGTCCGTGTAGATATCCGCCTTCTGGTGCGCCAGCCATATCTGTGCCCCAGTTGTCAAAGAATCCGTCACCTTGCATGAAGATGCTGTTCCAATCGTATGTGGTCCCCCAGCCCATTGAGCCCACCCAATAATTGCTGTCTCCTGTGTAATCCCCTCGTTTGAAAGTGTTCTTTCCCGTTAATCCTAGAGCCATTTTTGTGGGGCCGTCTGTGCTGGTGAATTTGATGTTCCCAACTACATCCAGTTTCGCCGCAGGACTAGATGTCCCAATCCCCACGTTTCCTGCAATGATAGCTCCTGCAGAAGGCGGTCCTCCACCGCCATATCCAACAGTGAGTCCGCCATTTGATCCTAATACAGCGTCTACCCATACATTCTTCCCATTATAGGAGCGTATCCATGAAGGATCTGTCATCCACCATCCACCGCCGTATGTTTCACTGTACCATCCGGTGTTGCCTCGTGAACGATACCATCCGTTGTTGATTACATCTCCATTGACGTCTAGTTTGTATGCTGGGCTTAAGGACCCTATGCCTACATTTCCATTGTTTTGAAGAGTAAGGATAGTGGGGCCTCCATAATTTCTTATGCCTTCATGTGGATTAAGGCCAGTTCCGTATCCTATATCCAGGAAGGTACT
>CAYHWL010000065.1:0-8625 GCA_964359785.1 uncultured Methanosarcinales archaeon
AAAAGAGCGTGATAGACTCTTCCTGCACTCGGATGGTGCGTCCGCAAAAAAAGAGGTGTTGCTGTGGCGATAAGTTACGAGGCGGTGAAGAAAAACAAGACATTGGGCTTTTTTTTATGTGAAGGCGATGGCGAGGAGTGATCCTCCATCATTCCTTTCTTTTCTGTTTTTATGATTTCTCACTTGAGTGCGAGAAGTAACGTCTCCAATGTTTTTTGCCGAGTATCTTCTTCGTTGTAGTGTGTCGTGTCTATGTAGCATACTTTGCTTCCTAGCTCCTCAAAATAGTCTTTGACCCAGGGTTCCTTGTATCCCAGATTCAGTTTTCTCATATAATCGATCTGTTCGAAGTATGAGTCATCTTCTTTTTCTACACGCTTTCTTAATACGGCGACTTCAGGATTGCAGTTTACTATAATCAGGATGTGTGGTGGATTGGCAAGCGCGAGCTTGTTTCCGGCGAGATTCTCAACATATTCTCGGGATAGTTTTTTGCCATTCATCATGGCTTGTACCGGCTGATATACTAAGCTTGTCACAACGCCTCTTTCCTGTATCCAGAACATGCCTTTCGCCAGCGCAGGCAATAGGCATCTCCTGTAGAGCGTGCAGCGATTCGCGGAAAAAAGCTCGGCCGTCTCTTCTGCTTCGTACCCTGCATTGCCATTTCGCAGATGTTCATCTCGCAGGTCAAGTCCGCTCCAACAGTATGTAGGTTCTGCGCTCACAACGCCTTGCGTGGATAAAAACAGTTGTGGGGTAGGGAGTTTCCCGTATTCCTTTTGGTATTTGGTGATGTCAAAGATGCTCAATCCTATTTTGGAGAGATGGTCGCATATCGCTTTCGCGGCGGTCCCCTTCCCGGCCTTATCCGGTCCATCGAACATCACGATCTTTCCGCGTAATAGCTCCCCTAATTCCATTCCCGCGGTGAATCTCGTTCAATATAAAAAATGATAGCATCAGTTTTGCAATCATCGTGTCGTGACAAACAAATCAATATATAGCCCCTCTGCTCACCCCAATCCATGTCTAAATATTCTGCGGAAGAAGAACGGGCCATCCTTGGGAATTACTTCACGAATCTTGACAGTGATGTTTTCTGTCTGATAAATCTCCCAGAGGTTGTCAAGGGCGCTCTGTTCGCTAAGTATTCCCGTGCTCCGCAGGGCATCAGACGTCTCTTTCTTGATCAATTCTATATTCCAAGGATGACCTCTGGTGGTCTAGAATGCTCTTTGGCAGATTATGCCGCCCAAAAAGGCGTTGATTTCTTTGATAAGTTTGTTGATGGTTTTGGCCATAAGTCCGTTTGCAAATTGGGCAGTGCTCATATTGCGGTGGAGAATATTTCAATGCTTGCGACAAAGGCGTTAGAAGACTGCCGTTTAGGAGGCGCTTACCTTGAGAAATCATCAAGATATGTTCCCTTTGACCAATTAGTTGATGGAGAGTATAATTTTTGCAGAGAGCCGGTCTTATGTGCGAGCGAATTCAAGGATGATTATATGTCGCTCAACCATGATCTGTTTGCGGTGTACAGCATGTTTCTTCCATTGATGCAGGAATATTATTCTTCGATCATGCCAAAGAAGGAGGGGCAAAAAGAATCAGCTTACAAGTCGGCTATCAGAAGCCGCGCCTGTGATGCTGTCCGGGGCCTATTGCCTGTCTCTGCCATGACCAATATGGGGGTCCATGCCAATGGGCTTTGTTTTGAGGAGATGCTCAAGAAGCTGTACATTCATCCTTTGGCTGAAGTGCGGGATATCGGAGAGAAGATGCGTCTTGAATTGGACAAGGTGATTCCGGCATTCATACGCAGTGCGAACCCGAGTCATAGGCATTTTAACTCATTTGTGGATTATCGTGCTTCAATCGATTCTGCGATAAGACGGTTTACTCCCCGTTTCTCGGATAATTTTCCCCTTGTAGGATCAGATGAGGTCACTCTGGTCTGTTATGATAAGGATCTCACTAACGCATTGGCGTTGATGTTATATGATCAGACTGAACATCCATTGAGCTCTCTCCACGAGTTTGTCCAATCCCTTAGTGACCTGTGCAAGACGAAGCTGGTGAGATCTTATACAGGTGATAGGAAGACCAATCATGACAAGCCTTGGCGTGCGCTCGAAGCCATTAACTTCACTTTTGATATCCTCCGGAATTATGGTGTCTATAAGGACCTTCAACGCCATACTCCTCTGACGCAGATGAGGCAGGATCTGACTGCGGTCCATGGTTATAGTGTTCCTCAAGATGTCAATGACGCGGGATTAGGTGATAGGTATAGATCTGTGATGGATCGTGTGTTGCCTCTTTGGGAGCGGATCGCCAAAGATCATCCCAAAGAAGCGCAATACATCATCCCCCATGGGATGAACATCCGTTTCGAGATGACTTTGAACGCAAGGGAGGCGATGGTCCTCACCGAGCTTCGCAGTCAACAAAACTGCCACCCGGATTATCGACGCGTCGCCCAAGAGATGGCGAGGCAGATCCTTAAAGTCCACCCGATTCTAGCGCCCTGTTTCAAGTTCGTGGACTACAACGATTATGATCTAGGAAGGTTAAAAGAAGCGTCAAGAGAAGGTAAATGATCATGCTTGATGGTCTTCCATCTCAGTCTCATGGGAATTTCGATAAGGCTCTAGTGAGATTAGGCAATCCTCATAAGAAGATGCGATTGGTGATTGTAGCTGGCGCGAATGGTAAGTCATCCACTTGTTCTATGATAGCCCAGATTCTGCAGTCTGCAGGTTACAAAGTAGGGCTCTTGGCGACACCTTTTGTTGAGCGTCCAAGCGAGTGTTTTTTTGTTGACGGGCAAAGCCAGTTTCCTGATCGCATCGAAGGCCGGATCAAATCTATCGTTTCCCAAAAACTCCTGCTTTCGTCATCCGAGGTGTTATCTCTTGCCGCTTTGGAGCTCTTTGCGTACGAGAGATGTGAATGGGCGGTGCTGGAGGCCAGTCACTACAAGGATTCTCTTGCGTCATGCGTTCCCAATGTGTTGGTGATCACTGATGTGGAGAAGGTAGGTGCAGTGAATAGCGCTGACATCGCCCAGGAGTTCACGGCTTTTATCCATCCCAATGTTCCGTTGGTTACCGGAGCGGTTGGACAGTCTAAGAAAATCCTTTTCCAGGATGCGATGGGGAAGCGTTCCATGATGGTGTCGGGTGAGCCGTACGATTACCAAGTGGGTCTGCTTGGTGACTATCAACTAAGAAATGCGGGGCTGGCGTATGAAGCGGCCAGGCTTCTTGAGATCCCAAATGAGCTTATCAGGCAGGGGATAAAGAATGCTTGGTGGCCGATGTGTATTCAACAGATCAAGGGGGATGTCTATCTGGATTGCGCTGATACGCCTTCGAGGGTCAAGGCTGTCTCAGAGTTCATGGTATCTCTTGGCAAGCCTTTGATTGTGGTGATATCAATCGCGGGGGATGCAAAACCACTTGTTGATTCTCTTCCTCCTTGCATGGAGGTTATCCTGACTTCTGAGTGTGATGCTGGCATCCCTCATACATTCATCCCAGATAAGGCCCAGGCCATCTCTCATGCGTTGGCATCAAAAGGCAAGGATGATGTCATTTTCATTCTTGGAGACAAGAAGTTCATCCGGGACGCTCAAATCTCATTTGGTGCAAGAATGTCATTGGGTCTTTGAGCTATATATAGATTGACTTTGACTCCAATTGAAGTCTTCTCAAAGTATATATAAACTCGTGTCTTATGGTTCTTTTATGGCAAAAAAATCCACTTTCCTGCTGGTTTCCTTGAGTGAATCCCAGACAAAGGACTTGGCGCAGGCCATCTCAAATGATACCTGTCGTAAAATTCTCGACTATCTTGCTGACAAGGAGGCAAGCGAGACAGATTTGGCGAAATCCCTTGGCATCCCAATTTCTACTATCCACTATAATCTCTCCCAGCTCCAAAGAGGAGGGCTTGTTGATGTAGAGAATTTCCATTATTCCAAGAAAGGCAAGGAGGTCAATCACTATAAGCTTGCTAATAAGTATATCATCATCGCCCCAAGAGCGGTCTCAGGCCTCAAAGAGAGATTAAGCTCTCTTCTCCCGACTATTGGGATTGTTGGCGGTCTGGGGATTGTACTAAGATATCTTCAGTCACAGCCGCAAATTGGTTTAGGTATGGCACAAAGTGCACCGATAGCAACCCAATTAGTTGAAGAGGCGGCTCCTTTGCTTGAATCCGCGACTCCCGCGCTTCGCGATGCTGTTCCTCAAGCCGTCCCTGCGGCCCAAGAAGTGATATCTCAATCAGTCTCCTACCTTCCAGTCCAGGACCCTTGGGTCTGGTTCATCGCTGGAGCATTGATCGCTATCATTAGTTATCTGCTAATCGATTACTATTCGAAGCGGAGGTAAACAACATGGAAAAACTCAATTATGCACTGCTCTTTATTGCGGCGGTGTTTTTGGCGACAACGGCTGTTCTTCTCACCAAGGGTGGGCAGACAATTCAAGTCTCGACTCAAAATCAAGACCACAAGCTTGATGTTCAGGGGATGTATGAAGCGGATGTCGCTCCTGACAAGGCATTGATCGCCATTGGTATCGTCACTAACTCAAGCACTGCCAAGGAAGCTCAAGATAAGAACAGGCAAGTCGCGAGTTCCATCCTGTCCGCTTTGGAGAATGTCGGTCTTGAAAGGTCTGAGATCGAGACGCAAACTTATACAGTCCAGCCTCTTAAGACCTACAACTACAAGACAGGCGCTTACGACGATCACGGTTATGAGGTCCGTAACAGTATGAGGATTACGACCAAGAAGCTCGATGTTGTAAGTGACGCCGTGGATGCCGCTTCAAGGGCTGGCGCAAACGAGATCAATGATATCCAGTTCACGTTGACGGACGAGAGGGAATCTCAAGTCAAAAGTGAATTCCTTGGTAAGGCTGCCGCAAGCGCGAAATCCAAGGCTCAGAATATCGCTAACGCGGTTGGAGTCACTCTAAAGTCCCCTATCAGCATCAGTGAATCTTTTAGTTATCAGCCTATGTACAGGTCATACGCGATGGAGGCTAAGGTGGCATATGATGTTGGAAGCGCGCCAAGTCCGACACCTATCAGCCCAGGTCAGGTGCATGTCTCATCATCTGTCTCGGTGGCTTATGGGATAGAATAGGTCTTTTTCTTTCTTCTATTTAATGTCTCCATAGCTTTCTCCAATATATTCCTATTCTCATCGCAGGCCTTCGCCTCATACAATAGCAATGCGCCGGTGAGGACAGAGCAATCCTGTTCGTGGAGGGTTTGGAGATATTGGCACATCTTCTTCTCAAATCCGTCCTGATCATATACGCCCAGATTATCATGAAGTGCTCTTGCGAGTATCTCACATTCGCATATCATGTAGTCATGCTCCAAGCACATCCGTATCAGTTGCAGTCCTTCATCATCTCCTGTTC
The DNA here is from genome assembly GCA_964359785.1 of uncultured Methanosarcinales archaeon. Lineage (GTDB taxonomy): Archaea > Nanobdellota > Nanobdellia > Woesearchaeales > JAGWAF01 > JACQSU01. The sequence goes on from CAYHWL010000065.1 coordinate 5,445, forward strand.
ATTTCGAATACTTCCGTAGGAGGTAGCATAGATTCATCTGTTCCTTGAATGGGTCCATTTTGATTGCCTATCTAGGCGCCCGGTGCACGGCGGCATTGTGCTGTTTTTCGATACATCTAGCTTCATCCTTTACCATCCAGTTGTCTTCTCCGTTTATTATAACCTGAAGGTCGCTAACGTGTTGCGTGGTCAATGGGGCGTTCCGAAGGCTTTTCACAGCATCCAGCCTCTTGTACCAGATATCTGCAGGATCATATCCAAAGGAGCTTCGTGTCTCTATCCCCATCCGTTTCTGTGCGCATTGCATCTTCAAGTATGGGTCTGTCGCTCTGAAATTCCCCTGCTGGTTGTAGCTTGATATCATTTGTTGTGTAAGTTCCACTATTCGCCAATCGTCATCTCCCTTCACGATCCGCTTTAGCGTCAAGATGGTATTATCAGTGATGGGTTTCCTTCCAAGAGCAAGTCCTTCCAACGAATCCAACCGTTTGAACCACATATCATCTCCATGGTAGTTAAAATCATTCTCCGCATCGACTCCCGAATTTCGATACTCTGCCGTATATGCAGTTCTATTCGAGCCGCAACTCTTCTCACCGCACCCAGCAATCCCCATCGCCCCAATTAGCACATAGCTTAATAGTGTCTTTTTCATCTTGCATCATCTCCTGCTCTCTTTGATCATCTGATCGTATCTGCTGTTTGTTGTGTTGATCGTGTCGTGTAGGTTCATCTCATTTCTGTTTTGTCGTCCGTATTCGAGTCTTCGGTCAAGCCACTTGATTGAATCGGTCTCTTCCTTTGTGACAACTTGGTTTTCCCGGGAATATTTCTCCTTTATCGCGTTGAGCAGTTGCTCTTTAGTTCGATACCCTTTCCCGGTGTTGTGGAATACGACTCTTTCTTCTCCGACGTAAAGGACAATGTCATCTAGACCGTCATTGTTAAAGTCAAATTGCGAGATTTTCGCGTTTTGTGCCGCGCTCGTAATAATGTATTTGTTGTGTTTATCAATCGCAATTGGTCCGCCTACTAGGGTTGCCGCGCACATAATGCTTACATATACTTCCACCCGTCTATTTCTTTCCGGTTGATTATCCATTGTTCCACCTTTGTCTTCATTTTCTTGACATCACAATCTGTGATTAGGCCTAGAATGGTCTAGGGATAGTTAAATCCAATTCTGTAATCTCTTCGTTTTGCCGATAACTATTAATACCCCGGCCATTATACCTAAATAATGAAAGAGCTATCTCGTTTTCAGGATATCGATCCAGAGGTAGTCCCAAAGACAGATAAGCGGGATCTTCAGTTTCTCAAGCTTCTGGCAAATGACGGAAGGCTCCCACTCAACACTGCCGCAAAGCAGCTCCGTATCAGTCCTGAAGGCTGTGGCTACAGGTTAAACAAACTCCAGGAGAAGGGGATCATCCAGGCATTCATCCCAAACATCAATCTAGGCAAGTTGGGTTATACTGTATACCATGTATTCCTCTTGCTAGATGAATCCCATCGGGAGAAGCAAAAGGAGCTCTTGGCGTCCTTATCCAATCATCCTAATATCAAGAGCATCATAGAGTATGTCGACAGGTGGGATTACGAGATTGTTTTCATAGCAAGAAGCGTGCAGGAATTCGATGGCATGCTCATGGAATGTCTCAAGCCTATCCAGTCCTATATTTTGGAGAAGGAGGTGCTTGAGGGTGTCAAGGAGTATTATGACATGCCGATTCCAAGCACAAAGACTGCGCTTTCTGCTGAATATGAGCAGGGGGTTGTTTTGGATGCGTCCGACAGGTCTCTTATTTCTGCTCTCTCGACAAATGCCAGGGCTTCCACCTATGAGTTAGGCCGACAGATGAGTAAGTCTCCTGATGCTGTCATGCAGAGGATCAAGTCCCTCAAAGAGAGGGGTATCATCCGTGGTTTCTCTATGATTGCTGATCTTTCATTGCTTAGTCTTTCTTGGAATGTGATGGTGATAACGACAAAGACCTATGACGCGGGCATCGATTCGCAGATGAGATCTTTTGTCCAGCAGGAGCCTAACGTGATCTATGCGTTAAGGACATTAGGCACTTACGACTTCCTTTTCTACATAGTCTCAAAGGATTCCCATGAGTATTATTCGAAGGTGAGAAAGATCAAGAGTCAGTTCTCAAAGATCATCAAGACTTATGATGCCTGGGATGGTGTGAAGGAGCATACTTACAATCCAGTCCCCCATGCGTTGGTCGTCTCAAAATAGGGTATCATTTCAACCGGCCTTGATGGTTTTTGTGGTGTCCCAGTGAAAGTGATTGGTATTTTCACCTTCTGCAACATGGTAACAATCAATCACAACTTCACACCCCTAATCGTTGCATTCCGTGATTGGTATTTTCACCTTCTGCAACTCGTGCACGATGATGGGAGAAAAGAAAAGCTGATCGCTAGTTGCATTCCGTGATTGGTATTTTCACCTTCTGCAACTGATAAAAAAAGCCGTTGAAGAATCAAAGAGGGAGTGTTGCATTCCGTGATTGGTATTTTCACCTTCTGCAACACGATTTGAACAAAACTTATCAGACGCAGGACTATTGGTTGCATTCCGTGATTGGTATTTTCACCTTCTGCAACTATCGCATATTGGGCGTATCCCGTTCGTGTCGCCTAGGTTGCATTCCGTGATTGGTATTTTCACCTTCTGCAACGATCCACCATAGGCCTCCAATGGCCAGTGTTCATCCGTTGCATTCCGTGATTGGTATTTTCACCTTCTGCAACTAAGACCATCCAACCTGCTATACTGCATGGTATTAAAGTTGCATTCCGTGATTGGTATTTTCACCTTCTGCAACCATTGGAGACACTCCTAATAATCAAGGCAGTATTGAGTTGCATTCCGTGATTGGTATTTTCACCTTCTGCAACAGATGACCGACGAAACCAACGTACTAAACCTCTACAATGTTGCATTCCGTGATTGGTATTTTCACCTTCTGCAACCTTACGAGATGACGAAAGACGCTCCACACTCATGAGGTTGCATTCCGTGATTGGTATTTTCACCTTCTGCAACTGCGTCCGATTCACCGTTTTTAGACCTTCTAGCTGCTGTTTAGGATGGTGCCTTTAGAATGTCTGCTTTCACCGCATTCCTTTATAAAGAGATTATGAGACGGTCGGGCCGTTATGCGCC
>CAYHWL010000066.1:0-8615 GCA_964359785.1 uncultured Methanosarcinales archaeon
CGAAACCCAAAGTTCATCCCAAAAATATCCCATTATTAATGTGATATACTATAGTATCCTAGTTCCAGTTGGGTGTCTAGCGTCTATATCTGGGATATGCCCCTCAATGGCATTTGGTTGTCCATTCGGATGCTCTATATGGTCTGCTTGAACCTTGAACCCTCTTTCTTCTAGAACCTTGACTAAACCTCGAATGAGGTTATTATGTTCATCTGATGATTTTTCTTTCATGTTAGACATATTTACCGCCTCCCTTTTGGGTTTGGATTCTGATGGTGGCTATGTACATTATAAATCTTATGAATCATTGTAAGGCTTTACTATCAAAGCCTATGAGTAGAATCCACAAGATATATAAATGACCTTCCTTTGGAAATCCTTGAGGTGTTGAACATGGAGGAGAGCCCGTTACAACTTATTGAAAAATCTCTAATAAAGCACAATCAAGGAACTACGATACAGCAACTTATTGAGGATACTGGCCTAGCTCGGGGTACAGTAAAAACCTATCTCGAAGAATTACAAAACATGGGACGTGTTCACGAACAAGAGTATGGCCAAAACACAAAAGTGTTTTTTTTGAATGGTAAGGGAGAATTTCAGCAGACGGTTCAAATGAATAAAGCAGGTATACTATTCATTGATGTTTTCACAGATCCATGGAAGCAACCTTTTATTCGGGTGAAATTCAAGAATAATAATCGAGAAGGTGCCATATTTGTTCAGAATGAAGATGCCGTAGACGAGCTCATTGGCGTACTTCAGAAGGCGAAACCACAACTGAAAAAATATCGTGATATGGTAGCAAAACTGCCCCCTACACCAACACAAGAGTCTTAACAACAGACTTGAGTTAATTGGAGGAAATCGATCCATATGACTGTTTTATCCAAATCCAAGTACATGACTGGGTTGTCCTGCCCTAAATATCTATGGTGCATGGTCAATAAGCCTGAGATGATATCTCCTTTTGATGCATCCACGTTAGCCTGCGTTGAGCCGGGGCACGAAGTGGGAACGTTGGCTAAGAAGAGATATCCGAAGGGCATTGAGATCGCCTTCACAAAAGAAGCTATCAAAGACACTGCTAAATTGTTGCTCAAGAAAGTCCCATTGTTCGAAGCGAGTTTTTCATATAAGAACGCCTTGGCTATCTGACGCAAATACCCAATCACCTTTTTATCCAAACACTTTAGATTGGTATCGTGTCAAATGTTGAAACTAAGTTCATCCAAGCATACTGAAACTTAATCATTTTGAGACGTCCTTCACTATGGCATTTTCGGCTACATCGAATTATAAGAAGATTAAGAAAGATCAAGAAGTGCTCAAGAAAGTGTTTCTGACTTTGGAATAACCACTGAAGAGATAGCCAGATAGGAGACGATGAGAAATATGACGTTGAAGTGCCTAAATCTGCAGGGATAAACGCGTTTTTGTTATGTCGGACAGGGGACAAGAAAGCCGACTTCTATAAGTTGAAGGCTTTTAGGGATTGGGTGGAAATGTGATAGTAGCTTGGCTCACATACGGGCAAACCCTTTTAAAGTCTAGAATTCCCATTTTAATAAGGTGGTAGAGTGAAATCTAAACAATACGAAACGTGGTCTAAGGAAGAGCTTGTACACGAGATTAATGCTCTTAGGAAGCAGAAGACTTATGGTTTGGTATGGGAGAAAGATAGAACTAAAGAGGAGTTTGACTTCTTCATCAATTGGGAAGGGGAGAAGACCAAGGAGGAATTTGGACGAGAAAGCAAAGATAAATTTCCAGTGCTTGCCGAAATCACATCTAAAGAGATTGTCACGAATAAGAACTACCCAATGAATTTGCTTATCGAGGGAGATAACTACCATTCATTAGTTGTTTTGAACTTTACACATAAAGGAGCAATAGACGTTATTTATATTGATCCACCCTATAACACAGGGAATAAAGATTTCAAGTATAATGATCAATTCGTGGAAAAAGAAGATGGATACAGGCATAGTAAATGGCTTTCATTCATATCTAAACGTTTGGTGCTTGCTAAGAATCTGTTAAAAGATACAGGAGTAATATTTATATCGATAGATGATAATGAACAAGCGCAATTGAGACTTCTTTGTGATGAGATATTTGGTGAAGAAAACTTTCTAGGCAACGTAATTTGGCAAACCGCAACTGATAACAATCCATCACAGATTGCTGTTGAACATGAGTATATTATTACTTATTGCAAGAACAAAAGGTTACAACCAAAATGGGTAGTTGCTAGCGAAAAAGCAAGGATTGTAGATACGCATTACAAAGAACTTAAACTCCAATTTGGTAACAAGTCGACGAAGATTCAATTCGAATTGAGACGTTGGATGAAAGAAAATAAAGACATGCTTGAAGGAGTCCTTCATTATAATTATGTGGATGAAAAAGGGGTATATTATCCAGACAATCCATCTAACCCGCATCCGGGAGGGTATAAATATACAATACTCCATCCTATCACAAAAAAGCCTTGCAGAATCCCACCAAATGGGTATAGGTGGCCTGAGATAACATTTGTTGATATGTTAAATAAGGGGGATATTGAATTTGGCGTTGATGAAACCATTACACCAAAACCCAAAAAGCGGATAACTAATTCAAAAGAGCTTTTGAGGAGCGTGTATTATGAAGATAATAGAAGATCCACCAACGAACTCACTGAACTTCTAGGGAAGAAGCTTTTTGATAATCCCAAATCGCCAAGACTAATTAAAAATTTGTTAAGGTTCGTTTCAAATACTGAGGCAACCGTATTAGATTTCTTTGCAGGTTCTGGCACAACCGCTCATTCCGTTCTTGAGATGAATAAAGAAGATGGCGGACATCGAAGGTTTATTATGTGTACAAACAATGAGAGTAACATATGCACAGAGGTCTGTTATCCTAGGATACGGAATGTAATTAGGGGATATTTGGGAGCGTCACAAATAAAGGTGTCTGGATTGGGGGGCAATCTTAAGTATTTCAAGACTGATTTCGTTGAAGCTGATCCAACCGATCGAAATAAGCAAAAGCTTGTGAATAAGTGCATGGAGATGCTTTGCATTAAGGAGAATGCTTTCGATTCGGTTAAAGAAGGAAAACGATATAGGATATTTAAGAATGACGAGTATCACTTAGGAATTATCTTTGATGATGACTATATTGATGACTTTGTGAAAGAAGCTCAAAAAATTCAAAATAAGTTTCATGTTTATGTGTTCTCTCTTGATGAGAGTGTTCCAACAAGTCAATTTAAGAACCTTAAAGGCCGAATGACATTGTGCGCTATTCCGGAAGCTATTTTGAAGGTCTATCGTAAGGTGTTCCAAGATGATTGAAATAAAAGACTATCAAGAGAAAGCGATACGAAACCTTATCGAATCAGCAAATAAGTTGCTTGAAAGGGACCAACGAGAAACTTTGGTATTTAAAGCCCCTACCGGTTCGGGAAAGACGCTAATGGTCGCTGAATTCATAAAAAGACTTGCCGATCGAAGGGAGGATAGGAAAGAAATTGCATTTATTTGGACAGCCCCTAGGCAATTGCATACTCAGAGCAAGGAGAAACTTGATAAGTATTACTCTACGAGCCGCGCTATCGAATGTAAATATTTTGAAGATCTCACTGACAATCGAATAGCACCTGAAGAAGTACTCTTCCTTAATTGGGAGAGCATCAATAAGAAAGACAATGTGTATATAAGGGAAAATGAGCAGGATCGAAATCTTTCTAAAGTGATGGAAAATACTGCAAGTGAAGGCACCAAAATAGTGCTTATCATTGATGAAAGCCATTTCACTGCAAAGACTGAAACTTCAAGAGCCCTAATTGGGGATATACATCCTGATTTGGTGGTCGAAGTATCTGCCACACCACACATCCACTCTTTTTATAATGTGCTAGTAGAATTTGAAGACGTCAAGACTGAAGGGATGATTAAGAAAGAGATTTCAATTAATCCCGAATTAGATCAGCATAAGATCTCTGGGAAATCGAGTGATGAGATAGTACTAGAAAATGCATTACGAAAGCGTCATGAACTTGTTCAATTGTTAAAGAAAGAGAATTCAGCCGTCAATCCACTTCTATTGATCCAGTTACCTGATAAGAAAATCGGGGTTTTGGACCGGCAGGATCAAATCATCAAGCTTCTTAAGGATAAATTTCACATAACCACTGACACTGGCAAACTAGCCATATATCTGTCTGAAGAAAAAACTAATTTGGAAAATATTGAGATGCTGGACAATGACACGCAGGTACTAATATTCAAACAAGCAATCGCATTAGGGTGGGATTGTCCTCGCGCTTACATCTTGGTGATGTTTAGAGATATGCAAAGTATGGATTTCACAATCCAAACAGTTGGGCGAATTATGAGGATGCCAGAATTTAGACATTATGATAACGAAGATCTCAACAAAGGGTATGTCTTTACAAATCTTGCTGATATAAACATCACGGAAGAGGTAGCAAAAGGTTACATCACGATCTATGAGGCAAGACGTCGACAAGACCTTTACAAGCCAACTAACCTTCCTTCCATCCATATAATAAGACAACGTGAAAAAACAAGATTGTCTGGAGAATTTAGTAAGATCTTGATTGAGACCACACAAAAACTAGGGCTGCATAAAAATGTTAATCTTCATCCTAAGTCTTTAGTTACCCACATAATGGTAGATGGTAAGATAACTGTCTTGGATAAAATTCAAAGTGTTGAACACAAGGGGGAAGTTCAATTTAAAATTTCAAATGTTGAACTTCAACATAGGTTTGATTTATTTATTAGGGGAAATTGCAGCCCTTTTGCACCAGCTGATTCGATGGGGCGTATCAAAACAGCACTTTATAAATTTTTTGAGAAGGTGATTAAACGAGACGATTCGACATTTGCGCAAAAGATAATATTGAGCGAAGAGAATAATGGTTTGTTTATTGATATAATATCACGGTCTAAAGAAGCTTATACTCAGCAAGTCGCTGAATCTTTGGAAGAACAACCTCAAATAGACAAATATCCTTGGAATGTTCCTCAAACGATTAGTTACACGAGTAAGTATCAAGAAATACCAAAAGACAAATCTATAATGAAACCTTATTATACTTCTAATGAGAGTAATCCAGAAAAGGAATTCATCAAACTGCTTGAATCAAACAAGAAAGTTGTATGGTGGTTCAAAAATGGGACCTCAGATAGGAAATATTTTGCAGTGGATTATTTAGATTCTAATAAGTATCCACGCGCCTTTTATGTGGACTTTATCTTCATGCTTAAGGACGGGCGAATCGGCATCTTTGATACAAAAGAGGGGAGAACGGCAGCAGATGCAAAAGAGAAGGCTGAAGCATTGGCAAAGTATGTAACCGATCAAAAATCTAAAGGGAAAAAATTGTTTGGCGGAATATGTATTAACATCAATGGCTCATGGAGATATAATGATGAACAGACTTATTACTATGATGAACATGACCTTAGACATTGGAAGACCCTGTCCTTTGAGTGATAGGTGTGACTTCATGTAATTTCCCCTTCATCTTTCCCACTTTTCATAACAGGAAATGCACTTAAAACAAGTCTTGAACCTGATTTTGAGATTAGGGTTCCAAGCATCTCCCAAGGTGTTCCGTCACTAGATTACACAAGTGACAAGCAAACTATAAGTAGATGTACACATAACTTATCGTTCCATAGATAAGAGTGTGCAACATGACGGAAACTAACAAATGGTTTATTTTAGCAGAAATCCTAGCGATTCTGTCTGGCACGTGGATGGTGGGCGCAGGAATGTTCCTTTCCGCAGGCATGATCAATCTAGGACAGTCACAAGATAATCTGAGAGATTTAGGCAGTTCCTATGGCAAAGTTTGTGGGAATACCGATTCTCTAATCAATGTTTCATTCCAACTACAAAACCTTTTATTCAATATATCTCAGAATGCAGTTCGAGGCAACTTAAGGATGGTAGAAACATCTGTATATGGGTTCCAACTATTAAGCAAGACCGCCATAGCATTTGCGTTTCTTTCAATTTTTTCGTGGTATTGGGGTTCTTATGGTGCTGCACTACTTAGCAAAACTATCGATCGAATAAAAGGAGCTTAATCGGACAGGCGAGCATGATTATTTCATTAGCAGAGGTTCTTAGAACCAAGTGTCCTCATTTCAAGTCCTTCAACACACCAAGCACCCGCACCATCCCCTCCGTATCTTGTCCGCAATATTCTAACAATGCCCGTCGCACCTTCCCTACATCCTTCCCTTTAGGATTCCCTTTGAAGATGACCTCAAGAAACTCTCTGGCAGCCTGATCCCCTTTCCCTATCTCCAATCCTTCATAACTAATCCCAGTTAAGGCAGGCATCACGTTCTTTATCGAATACTTGCCATGTTGTGAGGGATGGTAATACCAGAAGTTAGAGAATGGCACAGCCAAGTCCTCCATCCTATCAATCAACCCTTCTAACCAAGTCTCGGAAGGAAACATCTCAATCAGTTCATTGATCCTGGACTTCTCAAAAGTGGCATTATAAGCCAATACCGTCCCACTAGGCCCAATCTTACGCAACACTTCCATAACCTCCGCTCGGCAATCCTTTTTAGAAGAAGCCAAATACTCAATATGTTCAATCTTCCCAGTAGAGTCTACCTTATGTATCGACACCTGGAATGGCAGCTGTTGATAAGGGCGCATCCCATCAAATAGCGGCACAGCTGGATTCACAGTCTCAAAATCTATCATGTACAGCGGATATTTCAGTTTAGACAACCAGGAAGAGATCAACTTGGGCTCAACATGTGCTTTGCCGCTTTTGATGCAAGAAACCTGTATCTTCTGTTTATCATTTAGTTTAGATCCCGCAGGCAAATCCAGTATCTTGGCATACCCTTCATTCATAAGTGGATAAGCCTTCTTTCCCATTCTATACAGTTCTGTGACACTATGGGGCGGCAGATCCGTGCAACACACTGGGCACTCGCTAGGTTCTACGCATTCATCTCCAAGTGAAGGTGACGGCATCTTCTTCAATGCGATGACACGCAACATATCGGAGATATTCTCCTCTACATTCAGGACTTCCGCATCCACTTGTGAGGTGATATCCTCACAGGATAAGATCAAATTAGGATCAATCGCCCCTTTCCGGACATATTCGTTATTTACAAACATCAGATGGCATCTATTGATCTTGATCCCCGTCCCTTCTAAGCAATACCTCTGGAATGCGACATCAGGTATATGATCTTCCTTGACTTCTGTGGTGCTCTTGACTTCTATTAGATCCCAGCACTCATCATCTACAGGGACCAGTATATCCACTTTGCAATAGGAATTCTTGTGACAAAAGGTGGCTTCAAACAAAGGAACCTTCTTCAATAGCATTTTAGCCGTCTCCTTCAAGGCTTCTTTAGTAAAGGGTATCTCCACACCAGAAGGATACCGGAGCTTGGCAATGGCTCCTATCTCATGCCCTTGCTCGAACCGGGCAAGGGTGCCTTCGTCAAAGGGAGGTATCAAAGAAGGTTCATTGAACAGACACCACAGATGTTTAGGGCAAGATAGACCAATCATGTATTTGGACTTAGACAATACCACCATAATCACGCCTATATTAGCAGGTTGATAAAGGTTTGGGGACTATTCAATCGTATCAAAGTTCAGACAAGACTTTTTCTTGTACTCTCTTTATGGTTCGCATCCCATCATCGAATTGCGCACCACTAGCTGTAAGGATTGTTCTAGCCTCTTTTAACAACATTCTAACCTCTTTGTCTTCCATGGTGATCTCCCTCATTTTGGTATACTTTTTGAGTATATATTTTTTGCGTATCCTGAGCCGGGAATTGTTTGTCTGGATTTCCACTTACAGTATCGTTTAGTGCTCTGCTTAGTTCTTCGGACAAGCCTACTACCCTATTATAAGCGGCCAACGTTTTTTGCATACCCTCCGTTTGCATATACATGTTTCTTTTGTAATACTCGAGTCTCTTGTCCAGGAGCACTTTTTCTATAGACACCACCGTTAAGAAAATCGTTGACCATAAGGCTACTATCAGTGGAGCTTTATGTGGATACTCTTCAAGGAGTAAGATAAGGACGATCTGTTGGATAGCATATAACAATACAAAAAATAAGGTCATCACTCCGCGGTGTTTCATGCATGTTTGATCAATAAGCCCTAGCTGATCATCAAGCCAATAGACGATCTTACGTAATGAATTCCCCATCGCCGGGTGGGGTTCACCCGTATATATAAATGTGAGGCAGTGGTTCTAACATTTAGTTTTGATGAATTGCTGGACTCCTTTTACAAATTGTGGGTCTTGTCTGAGTATTAAGACTTCTTGGATGATTTCCTTAAGAGGTGTGATCTGTTTCTTTTTCATGATAGCTCTCTCCTAACATTAATACCTGGGATGGAAGTATAAAAAGCTTATTGCGTCGTTTAGGAAATATTCTGGACACCAAGACCCGTCCCCTCACTTCCCACCACCCACACTACCTTTAGGATTCCTATTTTAGCCTTTCCCCCCAACCAATATAAACCTCCTCTTCCCCCCAATTCCCTGGTGATTCGTATGCCCAAACCCATAAATACCTCATCT
>CAYHWL010000067.1:0-8546 GCA_964359785.1 uncultured Methanosarcinales archaeon
TAATAGCTCTTTCTTGATACTTGGGGCTATATCTAGGGTTATCACCTTAATCAGGGCTTCATGTAGCTGGTCTTTGTTCCATTCGAATGGTTTGAACCTCATAGACAGAGTCCAACTCCAGAATATTTAAATCTGTGTTTCCGCATTTGATTATAATTTGTTTGTTATCCAGTTGATTACCATTTTGTATGTGTATACTCGTATCCTTGATTTTAAGCACTACCCTCTCACTCGCCTATCCCAGCTCTCCAGCCCTTTTATCTCCAATCTGATGTATGTGTCTTATGATCTGTCTGCCGGTTTAGCCTTTTTCATAGTGCGATAATATACTGCGCTATGGTTATCCACCCTCAATACACCCACACCGTCCTTCTAGTGATTCGTTTGGCGCCCTTTACCAACTTAGCGAACCACAATAAGGCGCCTTTAGTGTCCTTGCGGTGATTCTGCCACTCTTCACAGGCCACCCTCTCCGTTGGACCATCATCCTCCACAATGTGCTCAAGCAGGTGTTCGATATCCTGACTCTTTGGACCTTGCGAGATCTTCAACGACTTCAAAGAAGGACAAGAATACAACACCACGGCGCTTAGAGCCTTGCGCTTCAAAGGTCTACACAATAACCTACGGGTAAGGATCCACTGATCAGAACCACCTAAATGAAACTTCAAATCCTCCAAAGTACGACTAGATATGGCAGACATCATCGTTTCACCTTGTACTTTCGTTCAGGACCCATCATAATCTCCGCAAGACACTCATGAGTATTACGCTTCACTTTCATAGGCTCCAATATGTAATTCTCACACATTGAACCAAGCAGCCTATCTGTCTTGCCAAGCCAAGCAATAACTGACTCCTTAGGACCAAACACATCAACCTTGAAGGAGGTAAAATCAGGGTCTACCTCATATTCTGGATGCCAATGCATGTCACCCTCATTATAACTCCACGACCCCATGATAATGCTTCCACCAACATCCAAAGACTTCAAAGCAACAGGATTAGCCAAACAAACGAAAATACCCGAAAACTCCCAGCCATCACAGCCATATGCGTTTAAAGATCCTGCACAAGGGACCACATTACGCATGATATCTGAACGATGCAACATATTAATTACATTAGGAAGGTAATTCGCATCCCCCGGCTCACTTTGAACCCTAAACTCGATGTGACGCAGTTTCTCCTTATTTGGTCCCATAAAGTCAAACCAGTGAAACCTATATACGCGATCATGCCTAATCCACAAAGATCCTGAACCACTTACACTAAGACCCTCAAAAAGACGATGTGATCTATCAAGAAAGGAATAATCCTTCCCAGGCAATAAAACATTGAACCCGCCAACCCACTGCCTGCCCATCCCTTCTGAATGGAATAAAGAGAGCCTGGCCTCGCCTTTATCTTTAAACCCAAGACAAGCCTTCTGTGCTTTGACCTTCTTCTTGGCTTGCACCACAGTACAAGGTGAGATAGCATCCCGTATCGTCGCTGCAAGCTTTGCTTCTCGTCCATTTGCCATTAGACTGCCAATGAATAAGCCCCCTTAAATACTTTTCTATCAAATGGTAGAATGTCTTAGGATTGATAGAATAGTTGTTATCCAATGGATATGTCAGGTCATCCATAGAAAGGTATATAAAATAGGCATTGGTGAATAACGACTATGAGCGACAAGGTACTGATAGCTACGCTGTATAGCCCTGAACCAGTCATATTAGCAACAACCCAGACTGGACCAAATAGACTCATCCTACTAGTTGATACTGAACCATCCAAAGAACAAAACGACAGCCTAAAACTCATACAGAACTCAATAGGTAAAGTGATGGAGATCAAAGTGGTCAAGACCGATGTATATGATATAGTGAAAGTAGCCGCCAAATGTGTGGAGATAATCGACATGCAGCCAATTGAGGACTCCATATATGTCAATATCACATCTGGAAGAAAGACCAAGGCTATTGGATTACTCTTTGCCGCGTACGCGCGGCACGAAAGAGTAAAGAGAATCGCCTATAACCCAGAAGAGGATAAGGCATCGGTGGTGTATCTGCCGCGTTTGAGCTTCCGATTGACAGAAAGCCAAAAACAGATACTAGACTACCTGGATAAAGGGAAGTACGATAGCATAACCGATCTAGCGGAGAAGATTGATTTGTCTAAGGCTATGCTATACCGCGCGATTGACGAATTGAAAGATATGGACTTACTCACCACAGAAGAAGGATTGAAACTCACAGATGCTGGGAAGATAGCGAGGTTGTGATGGGGGATTAATATGACCAACATAAATATTACTAAGCTAATCCAATTTTATGATGAGAAAGATAAGGATAACTCCCAACTTGCCACGCCAATTACATGCATTGCAGGAGAAGATCTAGGGTTTGCCTTGTTTTCAAAATACTGGAATGAAAATGAACTCGGCCAGGCAACTGTACTCGAAGGAAAACCAATCCAACCAGGTGAAGGGCATCGTAAAAAATGGCTAGACGGATGGATAGGGATATATGAACAAGAAAAATTGAAAAAGGTTTTTCAAACTGAAGTGAAAAACTGGTCGGCGCATTCCAAAAATGGGACTCATTTAGCGTTTAAAGCTCCAATTGGAGAAATGAAAAAGTATGCGGATCAATCCTGGGCCAAACTTTGGGATGCTCAACAGGATACTTTCAAAGAAGATAATGTCGCCAAAGTATTATTGGAAATGACACCCCCTGCACATGTCGATGTCCCTATTGCTCCCTTGCTAATCTTTTGGAGGGTATTACAAATTGAAGATGGTGAACCCAAAATTCTAATGGAAAAAAAGATTAATCATGGTTGTTTCAGTTCGGTATGGATATTTTCTATGTCAGCCTATCTTCGCAGACTAATCAAGCAGGATGTACACACAATCCGTATTGAAATGAAAAAATATGATAAATGTCGCAATAAGATGACTGAAATTTTTGGATGAACCCTGTCGTTAATACCCCCACAACCTCTCGCGCACTGGACAGATGGACCCCCTAATCTCTTATGTTTAAAAATCATTTCGAATTGCAATGAAGAGACGCCTAAACTCAAGACAAGAGATGAATCTTTCCGCGCTGATTTCAAAGGAGAGGGACAAGTTGTCCCCTTCCCTTGGAACATGGAGGAGAGACATCAAGAATAGCGTATCAGGCCCATAAAGTCCTGTTCATCGCTTGGACTATTTTGAGTTTCAAAGGTCTGTGTTCTTTTTTCCTGATGTGGCCCATCATCTGCATATTGGCTGGCCACACCTCATCTTCGCAGAACCTGAACTCAGCCATGATAGTATTGATTTTTGGCGCTTTTTTGAATAATAGGATATCCTCCTTGTTCTCTTTGGCGTCTGCCACCAGGCTGAGCAGACTGGCATTGCTTGAGGCGGATAACTTGCGAAGCTTCTTGAGCCCGACAACAATATCGTTCACACCTTTGTGATCTTTGGAATCAAGAATCTTTTCGAAGGATAACTCTTTGTGGGGCACTTAGATCATCTCCTTCTTCTCTAAATCAGAATGCGCCTGGATCACTTCCGCTTGAGCGAATTGCGGTTTGAGCTGTGTGAAATGCAAGAATAGCAACTCTTTAGGGTCTTTTCGATGTAGTTCTTTAAGGAACAAAAGTGTCGCAGCTATCTCAAGCCAATCGACATCATTCTTGTAAGGCTCTAGTTTGTCCAATATCTGTTGGAAATCGGATTCTTGTGTATCATGATCAAATCTAACTTTTTGGATATTATTCCAGTTGTCGATATGAAACGCGTCCCGTGTCAAATCTAAACTGTATGGCCCACGAAGATAGAGGTTGAATTCGTAGCCAAAATCTATCCCTTGAGATCTCAAGATGAACACGAACTTCTGCAGTTTCAAGCGGTTGTCAAAGGAGTCTAGGTTGAAATTGGGATAGAGTCTTTTTACCAGTCCGGCTAACGCTAGAGGATCCATAATATTTGGTTTGAAAGCCGCTTTATATGTTTTTCGACGAGAAACCCGAAAAATTTCTGGTGATTCGGCTTCTAAGAGAATTCATTCAGCCAAGCATATAGTCGTAACCGTTGGTTACTGGCAAGACTCTTGCTGCATTCGGTATCGTATAAGCCTATTCGGACATTGGTAATAGGGACTAATCTGAACTGTCGACAATCTGTCTACAGTTAAAATTACCTGCGGATGAGGGAGTAAGAAAAATAATTGTTCAAACAGAAAAACGCAGTGTAACCTAACACCAGCTCACTTATTTTCCTCGACGAACTTCTTGATGTCTTCGATGTTGTCAAGGATCAGCTTTGCTTTCTTGAGGCCAAATGAGAAGGGGAACTTATCCTCTACGTCAGCGCTTGTCAATAGGGTTATTGTCTTGTTACCTTTGTATTCTCCGATTTTGGTTGCCATAGAAAAGAAGAGATGGGACTCCTTAATATGCTTATCCACGAAAAAGTTGAAAGATTTTCGGATCAATCACAGCGATATTTCCGGCACTGGACACACTAGACAGATGGACTAATTTATTTTTATAGTCCGGAAACTATCCTGGTTTGATGGCACTAATCGAATCAGAACATCTGGAATTAAAGAAATCCACAGCGGAACTGAAAGAAGCGATAATCTCCATAGCGGCCATACTAAATAAACACAAGAAAGGAACGCTCTACTTTGGAGTCAGGAATGGTGGTGAAGTGATTGGACAAAATGTATCCGAAGCCACACTAAGAGAAGTCTCACAAATGATCTCAAATAATATAGAACCAAGAATATACCCTGAAATTCACCTGGAGAAAATGGATGGAAAAGACTGCATAAGGGTCCTATTTGAAGGACATGAGCAGCCATACTTCGCCTACGGCAGAGCCTATACCAGAGTAGCAGATGAAGATCGACAGTTATCAGTGAAAGAGCTAGAAAATCTCATAATGCGAAAAAACAGCAAACACTGGGATAGCGAAATCTGCAAGACCGCCAAAATCACAGATATCAACATAAGCAGGATAAAGACTTTCCTCAAGACCATAAGAAGAAGATATGATTCCGCAGAGAATACTTTAGAAAAGCTGCACTTGATGCACCATCACTCATTCACAAACGCTTCAATCGCCCTATTTGGAAAGAAACCTGATAGATTCTTTATGAATGCTTATCTCAGATGCGCTACCTTCGCAACAGAGGACACAGCATTAATGGTAGATATGCAAGACTTCCATGGAAATATCTTTGGATTGATTGATAAAGCTGAAACGTACATACTAAGGAATATCCATATTGGAATGAGGCTGGAAGGGTTACGGAGAGTGGATGTCCCTGAAATACAAAGAGATGCCATAAGAGAAGCCATCCTAAACGCCTTTTGCCATAGGGACTACAAGAGAATGGACACAATTGATGTTGCCGTGTTCAAAAACAGGGTGGAAATACGAAGCCCAGGACTGCTGATAGACGACTTAACCATAGATGAAATAAGGTCAAAGCAAGTGTCGCATAGAAGAAATCCCTTGATCGCAAGCGTATTCAAAGAAGGGAACCTAATCGAGAGTTGGGGAACAGGAATAAAGAAGATGCTAGCACTTGAACCAACAATGCAGATGGAAGAGTTTGGACACTTCTTTATTGTGCGATTCTTGAGGAAAGCAACTGACAACCACCCAGAAAAGGTCCCAGAAAAGGTCCCAGAAAAGGTCCCAGAAAGGATCTCTCTGAACCAACAAAATATCCTACGATCACTCATAATGGATAATGCACTTACCTCAAAAGCACTATCTGAAATAATTGGGATATCTGAGAGAAAAATCAAAACAAATATTTCTAAGCTCAAATTCAAAGGATATCTCAAACGCATAGGCCCAGACAAAGGAGGGCACTGGGAAGTTGTGAGATAGACACTACTCTCCCATCCGCTTCTCTTCGCCGTCTTCGTCTAGATAGACGACGTGTTCCAATCCATGCTGGGAATAGCCACAGTTGTCGCAGACGTACTCCAAATAGGTGTCTTCGTCATCAGATTCTTCCACGACTTGAAGCTCTCCTTTCTTGCACCTTGCGCAGACCATCTTGTCGGACATAAAAGGATCAATAACCAGGCGGTTTAAAAATATTGAGGACTCACAATCGGCCAATTGCCCACAGAAGCTTATCATAACGTTTTACCATCTTACTAAGGGAGTTTAGTTCTTCGACTATCTCAACATATAAATTATCTTTTGAAAGGTTTGATTTTGCCATGTTGTAACCACTCCTTTAATTCGTCTGATGTATAAAGATCTTCCCGAATACCCTGTGAAACCTTAGCCTCCCCAGGGTTGTTAATAACCCCGATATGAGCATGGTTATTTGAGAGAAAGTCGACAACAACAAGAAATGCAGTCCTACGATTTCCGCTGGCAAACGGATGCATTTTGATAAGAGTTTTCAGCATTAATGCAGCTTTGTCGTATACATCCCCCTCCAATTCTTCAGCACCCCGCACAATGTCGAGAAGCTTCGACTTGCTTAAGACCTGAGGCTTGTCAGCCTTCTTCACATTGACCGCCAATAACATCAAAGCATTATGAGAAATTACTTCTCAACCGTTGGATAGTACTTGATTTCCATAGAATAAACCCTTGGGAAATGGAATTATAAAACTATCTTTGCTCAGTACTAACACGCTGAACAGCCGCAACCTTTATAAATGTTCACATAATTACAACAACCGTTCACAAAATGGTAACAATAATCAAACCCGGAATTAGTAAGATACTGCAAGTCTTCCACAGACGAAGAAACGAGAAGATACACTTACGGAAGCTTGCCAGAGAGACCAATATGCAAGGACAAGGAATATCAAGATATCTGCAAGAACTGGAAAAAAACAAGTTCCTCAAATCGGAAAAAACAGGAAATCTCAAACAATACTCATTGCAACAAAATCAACAAGTGTACGCAACACTTGCCCTATTCGACATAGAAAAGACCCAAAAACTACCATTGCTACGGAGAAATGCGATAACGACTTACCTAAACAATCTCCCGCAACCGCCAATCTTGGCCCTAGTATTCGGATCAACAGCAAAAGAGACCTATAAAGAGGAATCTGATATAGACATCTTAATCATAACACACGAGAAACTAGACACTAAAAAAGCAGAAAAGGAAGCTGACGCACTAAGCTCCATGAAGATAAGCACATTCCAGATCACATTTGAAGAATTCAAAAAAGAGCTGAAACTAAAAGAGGATAAGGTGATCCAGTCAGCAATAACCACAGGATACCCCGTGCTAAACCAAGCGTACTATTATGAGGTGCTAAACAATGAGAGAGTATGACCTCAAAGCGTTGCTTGAAGATAAAGAAAATGCCTGAAAACTGGCTACCCAATCGGAGCAAGCTCCGGGGTACTACAAATCCCACGGGGTTTTGTGTACACAAATTTGCCGTTGCAAATTTGTTGTATTCGCCAGTTTTCTCACTGCGGTGACCGGCATTTTCTAATTTCAAAGTTGGTCGCCGCAAGCGGCGGGGTACAAAACACAGCCGAGCTGTGTTTGTACACATAAAGCTCGGCTTTATGTTGTATCAAACCCAAATTTGAAATGAAAACCTGCTAAACGGTAAAATCAAGGAATTCGTAGCGACCAAAATACTTATTGAACAAGAACAAGACATAAGTGAAATGCAAGGACATCTGCAAAAAGCAGAACACAACTTGAGATTTGTGCAAGGAAACCTCAAACTCGGATTCCTAGACTGGTCAATAACCGGATGCTATTATGCCTGCCACCATGCTGCATTGGCACTGATCATGACTAAGGGATACTCCTCCAAGAACCACTTGGCAACACTATGCGTCCTAATCAGGGATTTCTACAATAAGGGTCTAAACAAGGAAGACTTTGAGGCGCTGTCAAATCTACTTGACTACCAAGATGTGCTATTCTATGTCGAATCGAAAAACAAAAGAGAAGACGCAACGTATAGTACCAGAACAAGATTCAGCAAAGAAGAAGTTGGACAATTAAAGATCAAAAGCAATCTGTTTGTGGCAAAAATAAAATCAATAATAAAAGAATAAAGAATCTACTTATCCTTCTTGGCAGGCTGATGAGGCAACGGTTCTGCACCAGCCTTCTCGACCTTCAAGTTGATCTGCGCGGTCTTCTCCCAAACAGTGTTGCCGCACACGGTCTTACGCTGTCTTGTACCCTTGCTTAGTTTCGTCAGACCAAGACCCTCGACAGCCAAGATGCGCTTCCTAGTAGGGCCTGAAACATCCCTTCTCATAGGAAAACCGCAGAAATCAGAACCGCCTGTAAGAGTGAACTCATAACCAGGACAACCGACCTCTTCACCAGAGATCTTGTCACCGATCATTTTGCCAAACAATGCCGCCGATTCAGTCTCAGAAAGCTCTTTTTGGACTGATTTACCGTCCTTAGTACCCATTACAACTCGTATTTGTGGCATAACGCACTCCCGAGCTGCGGATCAAATGTCCGCCACTCAGTCATCTTAAGAGGGGAAATCGATAGATTGTTTATAAAGGTTTAGGCCCACTA
>CAYHWL010000068.1:0-8538 GCA_964359785.1 uncultured Methanosarcinales archaeon
CCCAGGCTTCCCCGCCGGAGTTCATCTCGCCAAGCTTCTTCTTCATGTCTTTTATCTGTTTCATGAGTTTCTGCTCTTTTTCAAAGCTCATCACTTCATGTTCGATGTCTTGTTCCATCTTCTCGATGGTCTTTCGCATAAATCCAGGATTATCACGTTTATCCCGCTGTCCAGGCGCTATCACGGTTGTCTTCGGCGCGGCGGCGCGGAGTTTCTTGAGTTCGGTTATCTTTTCGCGGATCTGGTTGTTTAGCACATCTCGTTCTTCTTTGATGTGTTTCACAGAATCAGTGAGTGTGTTCCTTTCTGTCTTGGCGCCTTTGATGCTGGAGATCAAGGCTCGTATCTTGTTTGATACTTGCTCTCGCTTATGGAAGAGATCTTCTTTCTCTTCGTGTAGCTTCGCTACCTTCTCTTTTAGTGCCAGAACATCTTTTCGTTCGTTGTCGCCATCCATTTTGTTCCAAAGCAAAGTTTGCCGGAGAGCCTAATCTAGTAGGCTCTCCGGTTGCTTTGTGTGATCGTTCTTCTTACCCGAAGAGCGCGCCAAGTCCTGCTGCTGCAGCTTCTTCAGACTTCTTCTCTTCTTTCTTGTCTGCTTTTGCTGGTGCTGCTGCGGCGACTGGTGCTGCTGCTGGTGCTGCTACGACTGCTGCTTTGAGGACAGCTTCGTCGATGTTCACTCCTTCAAGGCTTGCGACTAGCGCTTTGCATCGTGCGTCGTCGGCTTTGACTCCTGCGGCCTCAAGTACCTTCTTGACGGTCGATTCGTCGACTTTCTTGCCTGCCTTGTGGATGAGCAGTGCTGCGTATATGTATTCCATTGTCTTTGACCTCCTGATGAGCTTTATTGGCTCTCGTAGTTTGCGGCTTCAGCGACCGAGCTTGCCTGCGCCATGCCCTTTGCGAGTATGTCTCCGGCTGTTTCAGTCGTGATGAATTCCGATTCTATCGAGAGTGATTTTGATTGTCGTACGGCCTTCTGGATGAAGATTTCGATATTGTCTTTTGTCACATAGCCCATTTCGATTGATAGGTTGTTCGCTTCCTTGACTGCGCCTATCAGGTTTGCCATGAACTTCTTCTCGTCTATGTCAAGCACTGATTTTGGCAGTATCTGACCGTTCTCAAGCACGTTTGTCAAATCAAGTCCTACTTCCATAGGTGTCATGCCCAATCGTAATAGCATGCTTGCCAGTTTGTCTGATATGACTGCGCCTTCTTTACAGACGATTGCGTCAGCGACGATATTGATCTTTCCTGCGTCTACTTTGGTTTTGAGGCCAAGCGCCGCGAGTTCGGAGATCACTGGTCCAGGGGCGAATGGCGTTGGTCCGGCGAGTATCTTCAAGTCGGTTGGAGCCTTCTGTCCTGGTTTTGCTGGTGCTGGCGATTTGTTCGCCTTTATCAGTTTGAATAGCGAGAATGGATTCTCTTTGGTGAATAGCAGTGCTGGCATGCCTTTGCAGTGTGGGAGCAAGGACTCGATTCCCGGCTTCTTCTTTGCAGCTTCGGCAAACGCGATTTTGAGCAATCGTCGTTTGGTCATCGCGATCTCTACTTTGCCTCGTAGTTTGAGTCTGATCTTTTGTTCCTGCGCGGCTGGCAGGTTTTCCATGTTGAGCACTCCCACTATCGGGTATTTTAGCATCAAGTCGACGACTTTCTTGACTGCGTCTTTCTTGTACGCCGCTACGTGTGCTTTGTGCTCAGACATTTTATTCTACCTTCTTTTTGCCTTTGGCAGGTTTTGATTCTTTTTTAGGAGCTTCCTTCTTCTCTTCTTTCTTCTCTTCCTTAGGCGCTTCTTTTGCCTTTTGGGATTTCTTCACTGGCGAGGCCGCGGTCTTTGCGACAAGCTCTTTTCCTACAGTGTAGATCGGGCCCATCGTTGTCTTGATCATGACCTCTTTGACGTTCTGCTTCTCGTCTTTGACTGCGTGTGCTATCGCGTTATAGATGAAAAATCCGTTGTCTACTAATTCGGTCTCTGGCTGGCTCTCAAGTCCAAGTGATACTTGGATGACTGGTGTGGTCTTCGCGGAGAGCCTCACTGTCTTCTTGAGCTTGTCGGCCAATGGTTTGAGATTGACATTTGGCGGCACGACGCATCCCGCTTTTGGGTTTGGCATCTTCTGCTTTGGTCCAAGGACGCGTCCAAACACTTTGGCGATGAGCGGCATGAGTGATGCTTGTGCGATGAAGAATGTGTATTGATTGGCAAGCTCTTTGATGGCTTTCTTATTACCTTCGAATTTTGAGAATTCCTCTTGGATGACTGCGTGGTCGCAAGCGCCTTTGGCGTTATCCTTCATTTCTGGGCCGACTAGGGCGCATACTTTGACTGGTTTTCCTCTTCCAAATGGGATCTGTGAGTAGATGTCGATTTGCTCTTCTGGTTTTTTCAAATCGAGTCCTCGTAGGACTATTATCATGTCTAGTGATTGGCTGAATTTACGTTTTGGAGAATTCGCTTTTGCAAACGCGATTGCTTTTTGGATGTCTTCTTTTTGCATTTGTTTATCCTCCCAGTCTAGCTGGTTTTATCGGATATTAGCAGGATTTTGATTCTATTTATAAATCTAACGATGTGATCAATCAAATCCATGATCAAGCTAGACTGCACCCTCCAGACAATCCAGAATGCTGACCGCTCAAAACAAAGAACGTGATTATAGAAAATTATTTTATCGTCGAAATGGCCTCCGCCCAAACATAAGTTTTAAATAATAGGCGCAATTTTGACCTCTTATGGCATGGGCTAGACCAGAAAAAATCAGCAAGGAGGAAATCGACTCTGCAGGAGACATCTTGATCAACCCTGATTCGACGGAAGCTGATAAAAATCGCGCCTTGACAATTCTAGACAATTGGAGAGCTATCCATAGTTATCCTATGCATGTGTTTAGAGTAAGGATCCACCAAAAATTAGGTATAACCGACAAGAATGGTCTTGGTGTTCAACGTTTAAAACGCGTACCTGCGATAATTGCCAAATTAAGGAGAAGTGAAGAAGGTAGACTAAGAAAGATCAAGTTGTCTCAATTGCAGGATGTGGGTGGTTGCAGAGCAGTATTGTCAAACGCCATGCTTGCCAGGAGATTTTATCACGAGCATTTCATCAAAAGTGACCTAAAACACAAGCTTGTGAATCAAAAAGATTATATTACAGAACATAGAGAATCAGGATATAGGGGTCTGCACCTGATATATAGATTCCACAGTAAAAGCCCGGGCAAGAGGATCTACAATGGTTTACTCGTTGAAACACAGATCAGATCCCGGCTTCAACATCTATGGGCCACAGCTGTAGAAACAGTTGATTTCTTCACAAAACAAGCGATTAAATCAAATGAAGCCAACCAAGAGTGGCTAGACTTCTTCAAACTTGTAAGCTCAGCATTCGCGATGATGGAAAACAGCCCTCTCGTCCCGGACACGCCAGGTGATGAGAAAGAGTTATTCCTAAAGATCAAAGAAAAAGAAAAGCACCTGAACATCATTAAGAAGATGAAAGGTTGGAAAGAGGCGGTTCAGATCTTCGAGCTAGCGATCAAGAACAAGAAAGCGCTTCAAGTTTTCCGATATTTCTTGCTTGAATTGGATATTCCTAACGAAAAATTGAATATCAGTACATATACTAAAAGCCAAGAAGAATTAGCTATTGCTAGATATTCTGAGATAGAGAGAAGGAATACTGGGAAGAAAGATTTCGATGTAGTCCTTGTTGGAGCAGAGACATCGACTGATCTAAAAAAAGCTTACCCGAATTATTTTGTTGATACTGATGAATTTTTACATATCCTTACAAAGATTATAGGTAAATATTGAGCAAAGTGGACTGATAAAGCCGGTCTATCTTTTGGAGTTTTCACGGTTCTCGATATCCGCGATATTGGCGATTCCATGGAGGTCCTCCGAGATGCGTGGGCATGCCGTGTTCACCCATGCCTGCACGAATGGGAAATGCTCAAGCCATGGAACATTTAGAGTGTCAAAAGCGAAGAGATAGTATTTCTTGCCATCATTTTTACGCGACTCGATGAATGTCTTGGCGCGTTTCATCTGATTCTGTCCAGTTTTAGTGCTGACTAAGATCCCTATCACATCAGAGGCAAGATATTTGACATATGCGGCCTGTTTGCCTTTCTGTATCTTCTCGATCTCTTCTTTGTCGATTTTGGTAAGCTTCTTTGTCATTGGATCATAACAGTATACTGTTTTGCCGGTGTTCATGGCTACAGCTAGTGGATGGAATTTTCCGCTTCCTACAAACAAGAATCCAGACACTTTGGATTTATCAGCCCTCTCTGTCCTGCATCCTAGCACTTGTCCGCACAAGACTCCTTTGACCTGTGTGACAACTTTATCAATTTGCCATAGGTGTTGTATTGTTGTCACCACTCCAAGTCCAGCGGGTATCTCCTTGAGCAGATTGTCAGGTATCTCGCATGACACCTTTGATCTGGCTGGCAGATGCATTATTTCCATGAGGGTGTCGTATTTTCAGGTCATTATAAAGTTGTTTGTGGAATCAATAGAATAGAGAAATAAAAGAAAAAATAAAGAAAAAATCTAGATCTACTGTGCTGCAGGAGCTTCTGCTGGTGCGGCGGAGTCCGCTGCGACTTCACACTGCAAGTCCACTTTCTGCTTTGCTTGCTTTGTGTTGACCCACAGAGTGTTGTCACTCTGACCGCCGATGCCGAGGGTTCCAGGTATCCTGACATAGTAAGGCTCTGCGCCTTTCTCTGTCGCGGCATACCTCTTGGTTGACAGCTTCACACTGCATGAGGCTGATTCGCCTGCTTTGAGTGTGTCTGCCTCAAGTCCGCAGTATTTTGCTAGGTAACGCACTGTGACTCCGTTGACGGTCAATTTCAGGCCGTTTGTCTCGGATAACGCGCTGACTGCATAGACTAGCTCGTAGTCTGTGTCTGTTGGGTTTGACAATGTGAATGTCAAGGTCCCTTCACCATTCGCGACATCGCATTTCGCGTCGCTTGCGAATAGCAATCCTTCACCAGAGACTGCCTCTTTTTTGATTAGGCCAGTCTGTGGTTCAGTGACTACGACGTTTCCGCCGATGTCCTGTCGTGTGGTTTCCTGTTCAGGCGAATATGCCTGTTTTGCAGGGGTCTTTGGCGCGTCTGCTGGAGCTGATGCTGGAGCAGGTGTTGGCGCAGGGGCGGGAGCTGGTGCTGGAGCCACTGCTGGTTGTGGTGCTGGTGTTGGCGCTTGGGTCGTTGCTTTGTTGCATCCGACTGCTAGTACTAACACAAGCACTGCCAAAATTGCAAGGATTTGCTTGTTCATCTTTCTAACCTCCATGGAGTAATTTTAGTTCACGTGCCCAAGTCATGTATATAAAGGTTTCTTGGCGGATCAGGCAAAAGTCATGTGCGAAGAATAAGTGCCAAATGGCAAAAATCATTTTTATCTGTCAGCCAGTTCACCTGCTCGTCATGTGTGTCCTTACGCAGTAATCGACAAATTGTCGATTCAGGTATTCTTGGTATGGAACAAGGGCGACTATTGCGTCAACAAAGAAAGCTCTCAAAGTTTTGGAAGGTCTTATTGGATGATTCGACATCGACACTTCCTCACCTTCTTCATCAGCCATCCCTATGGAATCGAATTCTTTGAGCATCAAAACCCTTTTTGCGAGAGTCACATATGTGGTGTAGGTATTTTGAGAATTCGTGAACTCTCGAGGGCCAGGAAGAGCATTACTAATGGTGAGCATACGCAGTTTTGTGTCCTTGCGCAGATCTGACGCGCGGATCCGGAGTCTATCGACGATGGATTCATTCACGCCCTTGGCTTCCATTAAGGCATCAAGCCCTGATTTAGCCTCTGGGTTCATATCAGGTTCCATCTGTTGGCGATAGAAATCCCGGACCTGTGCAAGTGAATGCATCCACCTGCTTGTTATTGCGGTAGAATATTTCTCAGAGGTCAACTGGAACTGTTCATAGATCGGCAAAATAGTCCCAGAGAATCCCCCGTTTAGGACCAGCGGTGTGAAAGAGCTGGCTACTTTACGGTTTATCATAAAAACCAATCCTTGATTGTCAGTTATGAATTCCGAGGCTGTCTTCCCAAAAAAGTCTCCAAGGGCTATACGCGCTAGCTCTTCATCGGATAAGCTTGTCTCTTTAAAAGACGTCACTGCCTCACGTATCCTCTTGAATCCTTCATCCATATTAAATCCCCCCAATTATCACAAAGGAATCAGGATTTCTATTTAAAATTATCATTTGACAAAATCCCTCACCCTCCCAAACTCGTATACTTTGTCGGCGACGATCCATACTTTCCACTTGGAAAAATCTGCAAAATAGGGATTGGAGAAGTTCTCGGCCAGTATGTCCTGCCCTTCATGCAGTTGATGGAAGCTTGGCTGTACGATCAAGTTCCTCTTCTCGTATTTACCAAGGAGGTAGCATTTGAATGTCTCATTTCTGTACCCTTCACGTAGCCGCACGGCGGGATGCACGTGTCCTATCACTATGGTCTTCACTCCAGGCGCGAGCGCTTTGGGTGTCACGTCACCATGCAGGATCAAGATATCTCCAAGGAGCACGCTTGGCACGATTTCAATGCCTCGCTTTCCGACAATCGGCGCAAGCGCCTTGTCATGATTTCCCTTCACTATGTAGACTCTGGATACTTTAGTCAATAGATAGTCCAGCAATTTGAGCGTGTCCTTCCATTCTTGTCTTGATATCCTGCCAAACTCATGTTTTAGATCCCCGTTGAGGATGACAGCTTCGCAGCCCTTTAGAGTGGAGAATATACGTCCAAGACGGTGCATTGTGTCCTTCAAGGCGAACTTTGGCACAAGCGCTCCCACGCCTATCATGGTATCCTCGTATCCCATGTGGAAGTCAGAGAAGACTAGCGTCTTGTGTTTTTCCAGGTATAGCCCAAGATCGACTATGCGGATTCCAGGCAGTATCTCCATCTATGTCCCCTGTCTCATGTGTTTATTAAGAATCCTATATCTTTAAGAAACTCTAGTCAACAACGCTTCTTTGATGAAGGACAGATATTTCAAGGTGGGAAAGAAAGTTGAAGCCCTCAAGTACTCCCAGACAAATCCAATACAGTCCTACAAGCATGATATCAGCGCGTATCCTCTTCTATCCCACGAAGAACATGCTGTCTATACAAAAAAAGCACAGGCAGGCGATATCGATGCGTTCAAGTTGATGATGTCAAGTAACGTCCGTCTGGTGTTTAGTATTGCCAAGAAATACATCAAGCCCGATCACGGCAACGTTTCATATGATCTTCTTGATCTTGTCCAGGAAGGTTGTTTTGGTCTGGCAAAGGCTATTAAGAAGTACAAGCCAGAGAAGGGCTTCAAGTTCACTACATATGCGACATGGTGGGTGAGACAGGCGATTATCCGTGCTATGTATGATACGGAGCGCAGTGTCCGCATCCCGGTGCACGTCCATGAAAGGAAAAATAAGATCAGCCGAGCGACAGAACATCTCCGTAAGAGACTGCAAAGAGAGCCCACTAGGCAAGAGATCGCGCAGGTGGTGGGTTTCACGGAAAAAAAGGTCTCCCAGATAATTGATAATCACAGAAAAGTGGCTTCCCTCAATGCCGCGATGGATAACCCTTCCTGTTCATTGGAGAATATCGTGGCTGTCGAACAAGATCTTGACCGCAGGATGTTGTCTGATGTGATGGATGAGGTCCTGGATGATTTGTCTGTTCGTGAACGTTTTGTCTTAAAATATCGTTTTGGCCTCGATGACGTCCCGGCTTATACCCTTGAAGAGGTGGGCAGGAAGATGGGCGTGACAAGGGAGCGTGTCCGTCAGATCCAGCAAAGGGCCCTCAATAAGCTCCGGCATCCATCACAGACTAAGAGATTCGCGGGTTTTCTCTGAATATATCACTGTGTTGTGACTAATCTAAAAATCAAAAGCGAAGGGCATAAATATCGATTCAGCTTCTCAAAGTTGTATTAGGGGGAACCGGCATGAAAATTCCAGTCTTATTATTCATCGCGATCATTGTATCAAGCGGAGTCTAC
This sequence comes from uncultured Methanosarcinales archaeon, assembly GCA_964359785.1. Classification (GTDB taxonomy): domain Archaea; phylum Nanobdellota; class Nanobdellia; order Woesearchaeales; family JAGWAF01; genus JACQSU01. The sequence continues at coordinate 8,057 of CAYHWL010000068.1, forward strand.
GCCGCAAATTCCCGCATGCATATCCAGAGCCTCCGCTCCCCCTATTCGGTCTCCGCTGGTGACCCTTTTGTGGTCTCGGTTGGACTCCGGCAGACATCAGGGATCAGGATGAGGGATGTGAGCACAAGGGCGTATCTGATGGATACCGGCGAGATAGCCTATGCGGATTCTCTTTCAAGCCTAAAGACAAACACCCAATTTGTCAATGCGATCTTTGACACCCCAGATGATCTTCCTCCAGGGGAGTACCTCGTGAAGGTCACAACATCAGTGAAGACCAAAAGCCATGATAATGCCCAGAAGAGCCAGAGGGCAAGCAAGTATCGTTATATCACCGTGGAATGAGCAGATTGTCAAGTCTTCTCGATTTCGTCCATGTCTAGTGATGAATTGAATGATTTATAAAGACGCGATAGTTCTCCATCTCGGGTGCCTGCATTGATCAGAAGAAAAGAATCTCCGGATGATGAATCTCTCCTAGA